>CAZRKV010000342.1:0-2643 GCA_964600305.1 uncultured Nocardioides sp.
TCGGCCAGGACTCGCTGTTCGCCGGGCTGGACGACCCCGAGGCCGAGGGCGGCTTCGGGGTGTCGGTGGCGGTGCCCGACATCGAGGAGTGGGACAAGATGACCCTCCTCGCCCACGAGCGGGAGATGCTGGGCCTCTACGTCTCCGACCACCCGCTGCTGGGCCTCGAGCACGTCCTCTCCCACGGCACCGACTGCACCATCGGCCAGCTGGTGCTCGACGAGGACCGCCCGCACGGCTCCCAGGTGACCGTGAGCGGCCTGGTCACGGCGGTCAACCGGAAGGTGACCAAACGGGGCGACGCCTGGGCCACGGTCACCCTCGAGGACCTCGACGGCGGGATCGAGGTCCTGTTCTTCCCCAGCTCCTACCAGCTGGCCAGCCCGCACCTGGCCGAGGACTCGATCATCCGGGTCCGCGGCTCCCTCTCGCGCGACAAGGACCAGCCCGAGCTGCGGGGGCAGGAGGTCTCCGTCCCCGACCTCGACGGCGGGCCGGCCGGGCCGGTGGAGATCACCCTGCCGTCGACCCGCTGCACCCCGCCGGTGATCGACCAGCTCAAGGAGGTGCTGGGCACCCACCCGGGCGTCACCGAGGTCCGGCTGCGGCTGCTGACCCGGCAGTCCACGACCGTCCTGCGCATCGACGACCGGTTGCGGGTCTCGGCCAGTCCCGCACTCTTCGCCGACCTCAAGCAGCTGCTGGGGCCCGGGTGCCTGAGCGGGTGAGCCTGCGCTCGCCACGCACGTGGGGGCTCCAACCCTGGCTGGTCGTGCTCGGCGCCGCCCTCCTCGGGGTGGCCTGCGGCGTGCTCTGGGAGTGGCTCTGGGAGCCACCCGTCGGCACGGTGATGAACGGCACGCTCCACCTGGACGGGGCGGGCCTGCGGTCGGCCTTCGCCGGCACCGGGACCTACGTCCTCATCGCGGTGGTCGCCGGGCTGCTCCTCGGGGCGGTCGTGGCCCTGGTGCCGAGCCGGGACGAGGTGGTCACCCTGCTGGCGCTGGTGGTGGGCTCGGTGCTGGCCGGGTGGTTGATGATGGTCGTCGGGCACGCGCTGGGACCCCCCGACCCGGAGCCCCGGGCCGAGCAGCTCCAGGACCTGGAACAGCTGCCCGGCGACCTAAAGGCACCCGGCAGCGCCTGGGTGGCGTTCCCGAGCGGTGCGCTGGTCGGGAGCCTCGTGGTGTGGTGGACCGTCCCCCGCCGGTCAGTGGACCGGGACGCCGACTCAGTTCGGTGACCACCCGGTCCGCGCCACCCGGGTGGCGGGGAGCGAGGGGATCACGTTCATCGCCGCCAGCTCCTCGCGGAAGGTCTCGGCCAGCAGGGCCAGCCGGGTGGCCGGGTCGTCGGCCTCGAGCACGGCCTGCTGGTCGGGCAGTGGCAGCGGCGCGACGGCCGCCAGCGTCCAGGCGAGGTACTCGGGGTCCTCGGGCAGGCTCCCGGGGTGGGGATCCTCGGGGTGCAGCCGGGCCACCGTGGCGGCGTACCCGGTGAAGAGCGCGCGGACCCGGCCGAGGAGCTCCTCGGGGACCGGGTCGGCCTCCTCGGGCACCGCAGCCACCTCGCCGCGCGGGTAGGGGCCGGTCGCGTCCATCCGCTCCAGCCGGATCCGTTCCCGGGCCACCGCGACCACGTCGAAGGACCCGTCGTCGCGCTCCTCGACCTCGGTGAGCTGGAGCAGCACGCCCACCCGGTGCAGGGACTGGGCCCCGTGGTCCCCGACCTCGTACCCCTCGCGGATCGCGACCGACGCGAACACCCGCTCGGCAGGGTCGGCGACGGCGAGCAGGTCGCCGACGAGCGTGCGGTAGCGCTCCTCGAACACGTGCAGCGGCACCGTCGTCCCGGGGAACAGCACGGTGTTCAGCGGGAAGACCGGGACCAGGGGGGCCATTCCTCGACTCTAGGCGCAGCCCACCACCGGCGCGGAACTAGGATTGGGGCCATGGTCTCGACAGGCTCGCCCTCCCGGTCCACCGACACGACCGCCCCGACCGACACCGCGATCCGCCGGATCGACCTCCGGGGCGCGCACGGTCCCGTCGACCACCGGTCGGCCGTGCCGCGGGCGGACTTCGACGTCGAGGCGGCGACGGCGGTCGTGGGCCCGATCTGCGAGGACGTGCGCGAGCGTGGTGAGGCGGCCGTTCGTGAGTACACCGCGCGGTTCGACGGCGTGGAGCTGGAGCACGTGGCCGTGCCCCGGTCCGCGCTCACCGAGGCCCTGGCCGACCTCGACCCCGCGGTCCGGGCGGGCCTGGAGGAGTCGATCCGCCGCCTGCGCGAGACCAGCCGGGCCGAGCTGGAGTCCGACGTGGTCACCGAGGTCGCTCCCGGTGCCCGGGTCACCCACCGCAAGGTCCCCGTCGAGCGGGTGGGCCTCTACGTCCCCGGTGGCGTCGCGCCGCTGGTCTCCAGCGTCGTGATGAACGTCGTGCCCGCCCAGGTCGCCGGTGTCGACTCGATCGCGCTGACCTCGAGCCCCCAGGCCGAGCACGGCGGCCTGCCACACCCGACCATCCTCGCGGCGTGCGAGCTGCTCGGCGTCGAGGAGGTGTACGCCGTCGGCGGGGCCCAGGCGATCGCCATGTTCGCCCACGGCGCCGGGGACTGCCGGCCGGTGGACCTGGTCACCGG
>CAZRKV010000343.1:0-2628 GCA_964600305.1 uncultured Nocardioides sp.
GGTCGCCCAGGCGGCCGCAGACGAGGCGACCCGCAAGGCCGCGGCCGAGCGGATGGCAGCGGTGGCCGCCCGTGCGGCCGGCGGGCTGGCCGCGGAGCCGCCCGAGGCCGAGCCGACAGCCGCGTCGACGGTCGAGCCGCCCGAGCCGCCCGAATCGCACGGACCCGCGCCCACCGAGCCGGCACCCGCCGACCCGGAACCCCAGCAGTCCGCGCCCGAGCCACCCGCACCCGCGCCGGAGGCGGGCGCACCGGCATCGGCACCGTCCCCCGAGGTCGGCGGCGTACCGGACCGGGTCGAGCTGCGCCCCCGGCGCAGCGCCCGGGTGCTGCTCACCCTGGCCGAGCTGCTGGTGCTGGCGGCCACGGGGCTCGCGGTGGTCGAGGCGGTCCGCAGCGGATCGGTCCCGGCGATCGTGTTCGCCGTCGTCCTCGCCCTGCTGCTCGTCGTGGTCCACGCGATCCGGGCCAACGCCGCCGCCACCCGGGTGCGGGTCGTCCACGGACGCGTCGAGGTGGTCCACGACGGCGCCCAGCACGACTTCGACCTGGGCGACCCCTCCCTGCGGCTCGAGCAGGTCGGGTCGCCGGGCCGACGCGGGTGGCGGCTCCTGGTCCACCAGCCCGGGGCGCCGGTGTTGCGCATCGACGCCTCGATGGTCGACCCGGAGGAGCTCATGCCCGTGGTCCGCCACCACCGCCCGGAGCTGTGACGCGGACGACGCCGATGAGCCCGTCGCGGGCGCCGCTCAGCCCGTAGGGTGACCGCCATGCTGGAGTACGCCCACGAAGAGCTCACCCCCGAGGAGATCGAGGCCGAGGAGGCGCTCTACGCGCCCCTCGCCGACGCGGTCCGGGACCTGGTCGACGCCACCATCCGCACCACCGTCGACCCCGACGAGGTCCGGGCCGTCCAGGCCGAGGTCGAGGGCTTGGTCGCCCGGCTGCGCCGCTCGCAGATGGAGGGCTCCTTCGGCGTGCGCCTCACCGACCACGGCAGCGTCCGCAACCACGGCAACGCGGTGGTCGGCACCCGCAACGCGGTGGCTCCCCCACTGCACATGGAGCGCAGCGACGAGGGCCGCGCCTGGGCCGACTTCCGCCTCGGCGCGGCGTACGAAGGCCCCCCGGGCCTGGTCCACGGTGGCGTCACCGCGCTCATCCTCGACCAGGTGTGCGGCGAGGCCGCGGCCGCGGGCGGCGCACCCGGCATGACCGGGACGCTCACGATGCGCTACCGGCGGGGTACGCCGCTGGGCGACCTGCACGCGGAGGCCTGGATCGAGCGGCGCGAGGGCCGGAAGACGATCGTGCACGGCGCGCTGTCCGACGCCGAGGGCACCACCGTGGAGTGCGAGGGCCTGTTCATCCTGCCCCGCTGGGCGGTCGAATTGATGGAGCAGGCCAGCGGCGACGGCCCGCACCTGTTCGAGTGACCGGGCTCAGCCCGTCCGCTGGTCCCGGGGGACGCCGCGCTCGCCGGCGTCGGTGAGCCGGGCCTCCTCGACCGCCCGTTCCTCCAGCTCCTGGCGGCGCTTGTCCATGCCCGAGGCGTAGTCCCCCGGGTCGCTCACCAGGTCCGTGGCGCCGCGCTCGAAGCTGGCCAGGGCCCGGCGGGCGAAGATCTGCTGGATCGTGGTGGTGCGCGCCGAGCGTCCACGCCCCACGAACGAGATCGCCCACTTGACCAAGGCGGAGAACTGGTTCTTGAAGCCGGTGATGTAGACGAGGTGGACGCCCAGCCACATCAGCCAGGCGATGAAGCCGCTCAGGCGGATCTTCCCCACCATGGCCACCGCCGAGAACCGGCTGATGATCGCCATCGACCCCTTGTCGAAGTACTTGAACGGCGGCTGGGGCGGCTTGTCCTCGCAGCGGTTGCGGATCTCCCGGGCGGCGTACTTGGCCCCCTGGATGGCGACCTGGGCGACGCCGGGGAGGTTGTCGAGGTTGATCATGTCGCCGACGACGAACACCTCCGGGTGGCCGGGCAGGGTGAGGTCGGGGTTGACGCCGATCCGGCCCGCGCGGTCCAGCGGGGCCCCGGTCTGCTCGGCGAGGGTGCGGGTCAGCGGGCTCGCCGACACCCCGGCGGCCCACATCTTGGTGACGGCCTCGACCCGCTCGGGCGGGCCCTCCTTGTAGGTGATCTCGAGGCCACGCTCGTCCACGTCGGTGACCATCCCGCCGAGCCTCACCTCGACGCCCATCTCCTCCAGCTCCGCCTGCGCCTTGGCGCCGAGCTTGGCCCCGAACGGCGGCAGCACCTGGCTGGCGGCGTCGACCAGGATGACGCGGGCGGTCTCGGTGTTGATCGCCCGGAAGTCCCGCTGGAGGGTACGGCGGGCGAGCTCGGCGATCTGCCCGGCCATCTCCACCCCCGTCGGGCCGGCCCCGACGACCACGAAGGTGAGCAGGTGGCTGACGTCGTCGCCGCGCTTGGCCCCGATCTCGGCGAGCTCGAAGGCGCCGAAGATCCTCCCCCGCAGCTCCAGGGCGTCGTCGATGCTCTTCATGCCGGGGGCGTCGTCGGCGAACTCCTCGTGCCCGAAGTAGGACTGCCCCGCTCCAGCAGCCACGATCAGGCTGTCGTAGTCGTAGGTGTGCTCGCGCTCCAGGATGTGCGCGG
>CAZRKV010000344.1:0-2610 GCA_964600305.1 uncultured Nocardioides sp.
ACCTCGGGTCCCCCGGGGGCGCGGCGAAGATGGGTGAGATCGACAAGGACCACCCGCTCGTGGCGGCGCTGCCGCCGCAAGAGCACGACGTGTGACCGAGTCGCGCAGCGGGGCGCCACGAGGGACGCACCGGGTCTCCTCGCGGCTCCCCGACTTCCCGTGGGACCACCTCGCGCCGTACGCCGAGCGGGCACGGCAGCACCCGGACGGGATCGTCGACCTGTCCGTGGGGACCCCCGTGGACGCCACCCCGGCGGTGGTGCAGCAGGCGCTGTGCGACGCCGCCGACTCCCCGGGCTACCCGATGACCGTCGGCCGTGCCGCGACACGCCAGGCGTGCGTCGACTGGCTGGAGCGCCGGTGCGGCGTACCGCCCCTCGGCCTGGACGCGGTACTCCCGGTCATCGGCTCCAAGGAGCTGATCGCGTCGCTGCCGACCCACCTGGGCCTCGGCGCGACCGACCTGGTGGTCCACCCCCGGCTGGCCTACCCGACCTACGAGGTCGGGGCGGCGCTGGCGGGGGCGCGCACGGCGGCGACCGACTCCCTGACCAGCCTGGGTCCCGAGGTGCCCGCGCTGCTGTGGCTCAACTCGCCGTCCAACCCGACCGGGCGGGTGCTCCCGGTCGAGCACCTGCGCAAGGTGGTGGACTGGTGCCGGGAGCGGGGGACGGTGCTGGTCTCCGACGAGTGCTACCTCGAGAGCGCCTGGTCCGACGACCCCGACCAGCGCCCGGTCTCGATCCTGCACCCGGACGTGTGCGGCGACAGCCACGAGGGGCTGCTGGCGGTGCACTCGCTGTCCAAGCGGTCCAACCTCGCCGGGTACCGCTGCGCGTTCGTCGCCGGTGACCCCGCCCTGGTCGCGGAGCTGCTGGCGGTGCGCAAGAACCTCGGCCTGATGGTGCCCGGCCCCCAGCAGGCGGCGATGGTCGCGGCCCTCGACGACGACGAGCACGTCGCCGAGCAGCACGAGCGCTACGCGCGCCGGCGTACGGCGCTGCGGGAGGCGCTGGAGCAGGCCGGCTTCCGGGTGGACCACTCCGAGGCCGCGCTGTACCTGTGGACCACCCGCGACTCGGGCGACCCCGACTGCTGGGACCTGGTCTCCTGGTTCGCCGACCGCGGCATCCTCGTCGCCCCCGGCTCCTTCTACGGCCCCGCCGGCCGCACCCACGTGCGGATCGCCTTCACCGCCACCGACGAGCGCGTCGACGCGGCGGTACGGCGGCTCTGACCCGGCGGCTCCGATCCGGCGACTGGTCGCCCGTCGTCCCGCCCCTCACTCCGCCACGTCCACGTGGACGTGGTCGCGGTGCTCGAGCACGGCCGCGGTGTCCGGGTCGACGTCGGAGGTGTCGGGGGAGTAGGTCCGCCAGCCCTGCTCGGACCGGGGGCCGGCGCCCCAGATCCGGCCGTCGAAGATGACGTGCTCGACCTCGAGCCGGTGCGCGTGGGCGACGAGGTACTGCGCGATCGCCCAGCCACGCCGCTGGTTGGCGTCGTTCACCGGCCGCACGAACACGTCGACGGCCCGGCCGTCGTAGTGCGCGGACTCCTCCTGGTGCCCGGTGGACACGCCCCCCGGGGCGAAGCCGCCCATCGGGAGGTCGCCGAAGGCCTGCAGGAGGTCCTCGCGGACGGCGGCCGCGCGCTCGGTGAGGCCCCGGTCGTCCAGCGCCGTGGGGGCCTCCGAGGCCGAGTGCCGGACGACACAGCTGAACTGACCGCCCGTGGAGTGGCCGGTCAGGGCCGAGGCCAGCGCCCGCGCGTCCTCGGCGTGGTCCTCGTAGGCCTCGGGGAAGCCCGAGCGCTGCACCCGCTGGGCCGCTTCGGTGATCCGCATGTCGCGGTAGCCGTCGACCTCCTGCAACGCGTCGTAGAACGCGTTCGTGGCGAAGTAGGGGTCCTGCACCTCCTCGGCCGTGCCCCACCCCTGCGAGGGGCGCTGCTGGAACAGCCCGAGGGAGTCCCGGTCGCCGTAGTCGATGTTGACCAGCTTCGACTCCTGGTAGGCCGTGGCGAGCGCGATCGAGACCGCGCGCGCCGGCAGGTCGCGGCGCACGCCGACGGCGGCGATGGTCGCGGCGTTCTCCGCCTGCTCGGTGCTGAGCCGGACGGTGTGGTCCCCCACGGTGGCGGTGCAGCCCTGGCGGTCGGGGAGCGGTCCGGCCCCGGTCCACACCGCCACGGCGACGGCGCCGACCAGGGCGAGCGCCCCGGCCCCGATGGCGGCGGTGCGCAGGCCTCTGCCCATCGCGACCTCAGTCGTTGGCGTGCAGCGCCGCGTTCAGCGCGACACCACCGCCCTGGCGGGGCAGCGCCTCGATGGCACCGCTCACCGAGTTGCGGCGGAACAGCAGACCGTCCGAGCCCGAGATCGTCGAGGCCTTGACGAGCCGGGTGCTGTCCTCGTCCTTCAGCGTCACCTTGGTGCCCGCGGTGATGTAGCAGCCCGCCTCGACGACGCAGTCGTCCCCCAGGGAGATCCCCAGGCCGGAGTTGGCGCCGAGCAGGCACCGCTCGCCCACGGAGATGACCTCCGTGCCCCCGCCGGACAGGGTCCCCATGATCGAGGCGCCGCCGCCGATGTCGGTGCCGTCGCCGACC
>CAZRKV010000345.1:0-2579 GCA_964600305.1 uncultured Nocardioides sp.
CGTCGCCAAGATCTACTGGACCGCGATGTCGGAGAACCGCATGCGCGACGGGCTGCGGGCCTTGCGGGAGGCCGGCGACACCACCACCTTCGAGGGCATGGACCCCGACGGCCCACTGCCGATGGTGACCCCCGATGCGCTCCTCACCGCCGGAGTCGACGCCACCGCCCACGTGGAGCAGAAGATGGACGCCCTGCGGGCCCACGCCAGCCAGATCACCGTCGACGGGCCGTTCTTCGCGCTCTCCAACAACCTCGGGCAGAGCGTCTGGGGCACGGAGTTCTACCGCCTCGCCAAGGGCCGGCCGGGCCCGGTGGGCGAGGACGGCCTCGAGGGCGACCTCTTCGCCGGACTCTGATGCCGCTGCTGCGGCGGCTCGCCGTCGCGGTGGGCCTGCTGGCCGCCGGGTGCGCCACCGGGACCAGCCTGGCGGTGCTGCACCCGTGGCCCCCCGCGCTCGTGGGCGGCCTGGTCGCCGGCCTGCTCGCCCTGGTGGCGCTGCCGCCGGGGTGGTGGAGCCGGCTGGCGTTCGGCGCGGGGTGGGTGCTCGCCGTGACGGTCCTCACCCTCGGACGGCCGGAGGGCGACCACGTCCTGACCTCCGACGTCTCCTCCTACGCCGTGCTCGCGACCACCCTGTTCGTCTCCGTGGTGGCGGTCGCCACGCTGCCGGGCCCGGGGCGCCGCCGTCCACCGGGGGCCGGCGATCGTGGAGAACGCCCGGGTCCCACCTAGGATCGCTTCGTGACTGAGCTCGACCCCACGACCGAGCGGGAGGGCAACGGCGGCCGTGTCGTGCTCCTCCTGCTGCTCGGCCTGATCCTGATCTTCGGTGGTGCCTACGTCGCTGCCCACTACGTGGCCGGGGACAAGGTGCCCCGCGGGACGACCGTCGCCGGCGTCGACGTCGGCGGCCACTCCCAGGGCCGGGCCGCCGAGGTGCTGGAGGAGGGCCTGGCCGAGCGGGTGGAGCAGCCGGTCCGGCTGCAGGTCGGCGGCAAGGAGCGCCAGGTGCGCCCGGAGCAGCTGGGGATGGAGGTCGACCACGTGGCCTCGGTGGCCGGCGCCGGGGGTGAGCGCAGCTGGCACCCCGCCCGGCTGTGGAACCACTTCACCGGTGGTGAGGAGCGCGAGGCGGTGGTGACCTACGACGAGGCGCGCGCCGAGGAGTTCTTCGACGACCTCGACGAGCGCTTCGGCCAGCAGCCGGTCAACGGGGCGATCGCCTTCCGGGGGGCCGAGGTCCGCGTGAGGGAGCCCGAGGCCGGCCGGCTCCTGGACCGGGAGGTGGCGCGGGAGGCGATCGAGGAGGCCTGGCTCGGCGAGGGGGACGAGGCGGCGCTCACGCTGCAGGACGAGGACCCCCGGATCGGCCGGGAGGCGGTCCGCGAGGCACGAGAGGAGTTCGCCGAGCCGGCGGTGTCGGGCCCGGTGCGGCTCGCGTTCGGGGACGTCAAGCCGGTCCGGCTCCGCCCGGCCCACTTCACGCCGGCGCTGTCCCTGGTCGCCGACGACGGCGAGCTGGTCCCGCGCCTGGACGACCAGCAGCTGGCCAAGGCGATCGCCGATCGCACCGGTGAGGCCAACGAGCCCGTCGACGCCCAGATCCGCCTGGTCGACGGACGACCCGAGGTGATCCCGGCCAAGCCCGGGGTCTCCTACAACCAGGAGCAGGTCAACGAGGCCTTCCTGGACGTGGTGACCCGCAGCGGGGACCAGCGCCGGCTGGAGGTCGACGCCCGCACCACGAAGCCCGACCGCACCACCAAGGACGCGCGGCAGCTCGGGGTGAAGGAGAAGGTCTCGACCTTCACCACCCACTACCCCCACGCGGACTACCGCAACGTCAACATCGGTCAGGCGGCCGAGAACATCAACGGCACCCTGCTGGAGCCGGGCGACACCTTCTCGTTCAACGACACCGTCGGTGAACGCACCGCGGCCAACGGGTTCACCGAGGGCTTCATCATCAGCGACGGGGTCTTCAAGGAGGACTACGGCGGCGGTGTCTCCCAGATGGCGACGACGCTGTTCAACGCGATGTTCTTCGCCGGGCTGGAGGACGTCGAGCACAAGCCGCACTCGTTCTACATCGACCGCTACCCGGTCGGACGCGAGGCCACCGTGGTCTGGGGAGCGCTGGACCTGAAGTTCCGCAACGACACCGACCACGGGGTGCTGATCCAGTCGTTCATCAACCCGAGCACCCCGGGCTCGCAGGGCTCGGTGACGGTGAACATGTGGTCGACCAAGACCTGGGACATCTCCACCACCACCTCCGACCGTCACAACCTCACCTCGCCCGACACCCGGCGGATCAGCGACCCCCAGTGCACCCCGCACGAGGGGTACGGCGGCTTCGACATCGACGTCGCCCGGATCTTCCGACCCGCCGGCAGCGACGAGGTCGTGCGGCGGGAGACCTTCGAGACCACCTACACCCCCTCCGACACCGTCGTCTGCGTGGAGCCGGACCCGCCGCCCTCGGAGCGCGGAGGTGGCTCCGGCGGCGGCAACGGTGGCGGCGGGAACGACAGCGGCGGCAACGGCGGGGGCAACGGCGGGGGCAACGGCGGGGG
>CAZRKV010000346.1:0-2578 GCA_964600305.1 uncultured Nocardioides sp.
GCGGTGGCGTGTCCGAGCGGCCTAAGGAGAACGCCTCGAAAGCGTTTGTGGGCGCGAGCCCACCGAGGGTTCGAATCCCTCCGCCACCGCCCATGGCGATGTCCCGGGACATCGGAACGCCCCGACCCCCTTCCTGGGGTTCGGGGCGTTCGTCTTGTCGGGACTCAGGCTTCCGCCTCGCCTCCTGGCGGCCTCGTGGGCGGCCCTGGGCCGGACTCGCCTCCTGGCGCTGGGCCGGGCCTGCCCGCCAGCACGCGGACTGCCGTACCGAGGCAGATCAGGTTGAACACCATGTGCGTCGTCGCGAGCAGGCGCGCCGCGCTCCCTGCCGGATGGATGTCGCCGAAGCCCACGGTCGCGACGAGGGTGACCGAGAAGTAGAGCGCATCGTGCGGTTCTCGAGGCCCACGAACTGTCCCTGGAGCTGGATGGCCAGGGCGGCGTAGCCGAGTGCGAACAGAAGGACGATGCCGTACAGGGCGGACAGCAGCCACTGGATCCGCACGTAGTCCCGACCCTGTCGCCGGCGGCTCCGGCGGGTGTGCGACCGGAACAGCAGGACGAGGAGACCGATCGCGAGCGCGGCCACGGCAGCGCGTCCGAGCGTCCACGGCTGGATCCGGTCGAAGCGCAGCGGGACCGCGTAGTAGGTGAGCGTCGACAGGAGGAGGGTGGTCGTCGTGTGGCCGAGCATGCGCACCAGGGGGTCCGAGCGCAACGTCGGCAGCATGTCCGCATTTTCCCACGCTGCCGGCCGGCGGCGGTGGTTTCATCCCCGACCGGCCTCGGGGACCGGGCCGCCGCCCCCGTGACATGCAAGTGCACACTTGCCTACGTTCGCTCCCGTGAGCGATGTCTTCAAGGCCCTGGCCGACCCGACCCGGCGCGCCATCCTCGACGAGCTCACCGACACCGACGGCCAGACCCTGTTCGAGGTGTGCAGCCGGCTGACCATGAAGCACGGACTGGGCTCCTCTCGCCAGGCCATCTCCCAGCACCTCGACGTTCTCGAGGCCGCAGGGTTGCTGACCACCCGACGGGAGGGCCGCTACAAGTTCCACCACGTCAACACCGCGCCGCTCCGGTCGATCATCGACCGCTGGCCGCCCCCCGACGAGTGAGGAGCCGATCGTGCCCCGCATCACCATCACCAGCGTCTTCGTCGACGACCAGGAGAAGGCCCGGCACTTCTACGTCGACGTCCTCGGCTTCCAGCCCAAGCACGACGTCCCGCTCGGTGAGGACCGCTGGCTCACCGTCGTCTCCCCGGAGGACCCCGAGGGCACCGAGCTGTTGCTCGAGCCGGACGGTCACCCGGCCGTGGGGCCCTACAAGGCGGCCCTCGCCGCGGACGGCATCCCCGCCGCCTCCTTCGGGGTCGACGACGTGCACGCCGAGGTCGAGCGACTGCGCGGCGCCGGGGTCCGCTTCACCCAGGAGCCCGTCACCATGGGTGAGGTGACCATGGCGGTCCTCGACGACACCTGCGGCAACCTGGTCCAGATCGCCGAGGTCAGCGCACCCGTACCCAGGTGACGCCGGTGAGGCCCAACATCGTGCCGCGGGCCAGCTGCATGCGCACCCGGTAGCGACCCCGGGGCACGTTGAAGCGCACGGCCCTGCGCGAGAGGTGTCGGGTGCGGCGTACGACGCCGTTGCGTCCACGCACGACGACCTTGGCGCTGCGCGCGTAGGCCTTCAGCCGGGCGTGCCGGATGCCCACCCGGATGAAGCCCCGGCCCGCCCGGACCCGGGGCCGCAGCGCCGGCCGCCACGCCACGCGCCGGTGGATCCGTGGGGTCGACGGGAGCACCTCGAGCTCGTGCAGGCCCTCGGCGTACCGCTGGGCGAGGAGCGTCTCGCCGACCGCGCTGGCGTGGATCCCGTCGTAGGAGTGGATCCGCGGGTGCCACAGCGGGTCCTTGGCCGTCTGGGTGCGCGCGAGGGCGATCCCGGGCCGGCCGCCCAACTTGTTCATGATCCTCCGGTTGGCGCGTCGTGCGGTCGGGTTGATCGTCCGTCGCAACCGGGGCTTGGTGGTGACCGGGATCTGGCCGAGCACGAACCTCACTCCGGCGCTCTCCGCGCGAGCGAGGTTGATGAAGCGCCTGGTGTCCCGGAAGATCCGGCGGGGTCCGTGGCGCCGGGCGTCGTTGAACCCGAGCTGGAGCACGATGACGTCCGGCTGGTGGGTGGCGACGAGGTCCTGGATCCGAGGCAGGTGGTAGCGGAACCGGGTGCCGGCCTGAGCGGCGTGCGCCGTCTGGAACTGGAAGCCCAGGCGCGGCCGGTTGTAGATGCTGCGCCCGTACGCCTTGGCCAGGTGGTTGCTCGGTCCGACGAACGTGGCCTCCACCCGGTTCCGGCGCAGCTCCCGCCACACCCAGAAGCGTGCCGTGTTCATCGCGGTCTGGCCGTGGGCCAGCGAGTCCCCCACGAACATGATCCGCACCGGGCCGTCATGGCCCGGCGGGTCCTCCTCCTCGGGCGGGGTGGTCGGCTCCTCGGGCGGGGTCGGTTCCTCGGCGCCGGACCCGTCGTCGGTCCCGCCGTTTGTCCCACCGTCCGTCCCACCGTC
>CAZRKV010000347.1:0-2569 GCA_964600305.1 uncultured Nocardioides sp.
TTGTCGCCCGTCAGGAAGCCCTTGAGGTCCATGCCGGAGCAGAACGTCCCGCCCGCGCCAGTGAGGATGCCGATCGACAGGTCCTTGCGGGAGTCGAGCTCCTCGATCGCCGCGGCGATGCCGCGGGCCACGTCGCCGTTGACCGCGTTGCGGGCCTCGGGACGGTTGATGGTGATGACGAGGACGGCGCCGTCCTCTTCCGTCAGAACAGCGCTTTTCTCGGAGGATGCGGGGGGTCGTCCCCCCTCGGAAGGTACAGCGTCGGTCATGGGTGCCTCACTTCGGCTGGAAGCGGATACCGCCGTCGAAGCGGATGGTCTCGCCGTTCATGTAGTCGTTCTCGACCAGGGCCTTGACGAGGTGGGCGAACTCCGACGCCCGGCCCATCCGCTTCGGGAACGGCACCGGCGCGGCGAGCTTGGCCTTGAACGCCTCGGCCTGCTCGCCCTCGCCGTAGATCGGGGTGTCGATCAGGCCCGGGGCGATGGTGTTGACGCGGACCCCGATCGCCGCCAGGTCGCGGGCCACCGGGAGGGTCATCCCGACGACCCCGCCCTTGGAGGAGGAGTACGCCGCCTGGCCGATCTGGCCGTCGAAGGCGGCGGCGGAGGCCATGTTGACGATGGCGCCGCGCTCGCCCGACTCCAGCGGCTCGGTGCGGCCCATCGCGGTGGCGGCGAGCCGGATGCAGTCGAAGGTGCCGATCAGGTTGATCGCGATCACCTTCGAGTAGGCCTCGAGGTCGTGGGCGGAGGAGAACTCGCCGTCCTTGCCCACCGTGCGCTGCGCCCAGCCGATGCCGGCGCTGTTGACCAGCACCCGGAGCGACCCCATGGCCGAGGCCTGCTCGACGGCGGCCTGGATCTGGTCGGTCTGCGTCACGTCGACCGGGGCGAACTCGCCGCCGATCTCCCGGGCCAGCTCCTGGCCGCGCTCGGCGTTGAGGTCGGCGACGACGACCTTCGCGCCCCGCTCGCTCAGCTTGCGGGCGGCCGCGGCACCGATGCCGGAGGCGCCTCCCGTGACGATGGCACTCGCGTTCTTGATGTCCATGACGACCGAGCATATGGACGAACCGTCAGACGTGGTGCACCGACCCGTCACTCGTGGCGCCACGGGGGACGGTTCGTCGCACCACCAGTGACGGTTCGGCGCGCCACGGGGGACGGTTCGGCGGGTCAGAGGGTGGCGACGCCCTCCGCGACGAGCACGGCGGGGCCGGTCATGAGGATCCGGTCGTCCTCGGTCCGGGTGATGGTGAGGGTGCCGCCCGGGAGGTCGACGGTGTACGGCGTCCCACGGGGCGCCTCGTCGGCCTCGGCGGCCGCGACCATCACCGCACAGGCGCCGGTGCCGCAGGAGCGGGTCTCGCCCGACCCGCGCTCGTGGACGCGCATCGCGACGTGGTGCTCCCCGCGGCGTAGGACGAACTCGACGTTGACGCCGTCGGGGTAGGTCGCCGGGTCGTGGGTCGGGGGCTCGAGCAGGGCGCCGGCGTCGGCGAGGTCGTCGACGAAGGCGACCGCGTGCGGGTTGCCGAGGTCGACGTTGCGCGCCGGCCAGGTCCGCTCCCCGACCGACACGGTGGTCTCGCCCACCAGGCGGGGGGTGCCCATGTCGACGGTGATCCCGTCGCGGCCGAAGTCCAGGCGCTTCACGCCCGCCCGGGTGGCCACCGGCACCGGCGAGCGCGGGTCCACCGACGGGTGGGCGTGGGTGGCGAGGTAGACCCCCAGCACCCGGATGCCGTTGCCGCACATCTCGGCCACCGAGCCGTCGGCATTGCGGTAGTCCATGAACCACAGCGCCTCGTCCCGCGCCGCGACCGCCGCCGGGTCGTCGGTCGCGTCGGTGCGCACCACGCGGATCACCCCGTCGGCGCCGATCCCGGCGTGGCGGTCGCAGAGGCGGCGTACCTGCTCCTCGGTGAGGTCGAGGTCGCCGCACGGGTCGGGCAGCAGCACGAAGTCGTTCTCCGTGCCGTGGCCCTTGGTGAAGGTCCATTCCGTCGGGTCGGTCGCGCTCACGTGCGCCATCCTTCCACGGGACCGTCCCCGCCCGTCGTGGCAGGCTGGCTCCATGATCATCAAGCTGGGAGAGCACGTGCCGGACCTCGACGAGAGCGCCTGGGTGGCCCCCAACGCCACCCTCGTGGGGCGCGTGCGGGTCGAGGAGGGCGCGAGCATCTGGTACGGCGCGGTCCTGCGCGCCGACAACGAGCCGATCCGGATCGGGCCGCGCTCCAACGTGCAGGACAACTGCGTCTTCCACGTCGACAGCGGGATGCCGGTCGACCTCGGCGAGGGGGTGTCGGTGGGCCACGGCGCGGTGGTCCACGGCGCCACCGTCGGCGACCACGTGCTGATCGGCATGGGTGCCACGGTGATGAACCGCGCCGAGATCGGCGCGGAATCGCTGATCGCGGCCGGGGCCCTGGTACCGGAGGGGATGCAGGTGCCGCCGCGCTCACTGGTGGCCGGGGTGCCCGGCAAGGTCCGGCGCGAGCTGAGCGAGGAGGAAGTCGAGCGGTTGCACCACAACGCCCGGATCTACGAGGGCCACCGCGACC
>CAZRKV010000348.1:0-2531 GCA_964600305.1 uncultured Nocardioides sp.
GGCCGGCAACTCCGGCAGCGGCGCCGTGGGTACGGTGCGCAAGGCTACCGACGAGTTCGCCGAGTCAGAGGGCCGGCGCCCCCGGATCCTGGTGGCCAAGATGGGCCAGGACGGCCACGACCGCGGCCAGAAGGTCGTCGTCACCGCCTTCGCCGACATGGGCTTCGACGTCGACGTGGGGCCCCTGTTCTCCACCCCCGAGGAGGTGGCGCAGCAGGCCGTCGACGCCGACGTGCACATCGTCGGGGTGTCCTCCCTGGCCGCCGGCCACCTCTCCCTGGTGCCGGCGCTGCGCCAGGCGCTCGCCGACCTCGGGCGCGAGGACATCATGGTCGTCGTGGGCGGCGTGATCCCGCCCGACGACGTGCCCACACTCGAGGAGATGGGGGCGGCCGCGGTCTTCCAGCCCGGGACGGTCATCGCCGAGTCGGCGCTGGGCCTGGTGGAGCAGCTCTCGGCGCAGCTGCACGGCTGATGGCCCGCACCACGGGCGACGCGCTGGTCGCCGAGCTGGCCGAGGGCATCCGGGCCGGGCAGCGGGCTGCGGTGTCCCGGGCGATCACCCTGGTCGAGTCGATGCGGCCCGACCACCGGCGTGATGCCCGGGCCTTGCTGGCCGAGCTCGGCACCGTGCAGCGCGACCCGGCGGTCCGGGTGGGAGTGTCGGGGGTCCCCGGTGTCGGCAAGTCCACGTTCATCGAGTCCCTCGGCAGCCACCTGACCGGTGAGGGGCACCGGGTCGGGGTCCTCGCCGTCGACCCCTCGTCGGTGCGCACGGGTGGGTCGGTGCTCGGTGACAAGACCCGGATGGCGCGCCTGTCCGCGGACCCCGACGCCTACATCCGTCCCTCGCCCACGGCGGGCACCCTCGGCGGCGTGGCCCGCGCGACGATGCAGGCGATGCTCGTCCTGGAGGCGGCCGGGTACGACGTGGTGCTGGTCGAGACCGTCGGCGTGGGCCAGTCCGAGGTCACCGTCGCCGGGATGGTCGACACTTTCCTGTTCCTCACCCTCGCGCGCACCGGCGACCAGCTCCAGGGGATCAAGAAGGGCATCCTGGAGATCGCCGACGTCATCGCGCTGAACAAGGCCGACGACCAGGGCGGCGTCGACGGGCTCGGCCAGGCCCGGACGGCGGCGCGCGAGCTCGCCGGGGCGCTGAAGCTGGTGCACGGCCGTGACGAGTGGACGCCCCCGGTGGTGACCTGCTCGGGGCTGACGGACGTCGGCGTCGACGAGGTGTGGGAGCGGGTGCTGGCCCACCGGGAGCACCTCGGCCACGAGGGGCTGCTGCGCAAGCGCGCCGAGCAACAGCTGGAGTTCACCTGGTCCCTGGTGCGCGACGAGCTCACCGACCGGCTCGCGCACTCGCCGGGGGTCGCCGCGATCCGTGACGAGGTCCGGGCAGCCGTGCTCTCCGGCGAGCTGCCCGCCGCGGCCGCCGCCGACCGGATCATCGCCGCCTACGACGCCGATCCCCACTGAGCACCGAGTCCTGGCTGATCAGGTTCGTCGGTGGAACCTGAGGTCGCCGTCGGGGGTGTGCTTGGTGCGGTAGGTGGGGTCGTGGGCTCGGTGGTGGTGCCAGGAACAGAGCAGCATCCCGTCGGCCAGGTCCGTTCGCCCGCCGGCGGCCCAGGGGTCCTTGGCGTGGTGGGCCTCGCACCAGGCCGCCGGGATCCGGCAGCCGGCGGCCCGGCAGGTGGGTTGCTGCAGCGCGAGGGCGAGCTTCTGGGCCCCGGAGAACAGGCGTTGCTTGCGGCCGAGGTCGAGGGGCGTGGACTCCCCGTCCAGCACCGCGGGGATGATGCCGGCGTTGCAGGCCTGCCGGCGCAGCTCGCCCACGGAGATGCGGGTGCCGTCCTCGAGGACCCCAGACCCGTACTTCTGCTGGAGCTGGTCCAGGTCGATCGTGATCATGATCGTGGTGGGGGATCCGCCGTGCAGCGGCAGCTGGGCGGGGTCCAGGGACTCCAGCAGCGCGCAGAACGCCTCCCCGTCCCGCCGCTCCGGGAGCATGCGTTCGCCGGTGGCCTCGTCCACCAGGGACCAGGCGCGTTGCCCGGACTCCGTCCGGGGGGAGGTGAACGCGTCCAGGTAGGTCTTCAGCCTCGCGGCCACGTGGTCGGGCACCCGGGCCTTCAGGTCGGTCGACCCGTCACCGCGACGTCGCAGGGTCAGCTTCTTCGCGGTCTCGGCGTCGCGCTCGGCCCGCTCGATCGCCCTGCGTTCGAGGTCTTCCTCGATGTGGGGTGCGACGACGGAGAGGATCTTCGATCCCAGCCGCCGCAGCTCCGTCGGGGTGTGGCGGGCGGCCAGCTCCACCAAGTGGGCCTCGGCGGCGTCGAACACCTCGGCCGGCACCCCGGTGGCGCCCTCGCGACGGGCCTCCCCGTCGGCCTCCAGCAGGATGTCCAGGGAGCGGACGATCACCCGCGCCTGCGCCACACTCACCGACCCGGTCGCCACGTGCTCACCGAGCACGGTCCACCGGTCCGCCAACCGCCGCGCCAACCGCTGGGCGCCACCGG
>CAZRKV010000349.1:0-2530 GCA_964600305.1 uncultured Nocardioides sp.
CACCGGATGCCTCCGACGACGACCTGCATCCCGTGAGGCCGCCGTACCCGCCTGAGGTGAGCCGGCCGCGGTGTCCGATTCCCGCCGGTCTCCGTCGGTGCGGTGGCCCACAATGGACGCGTGAGCATCCCCGCGGCCCTCGACCACGACGCGTGCTACCGCGCCGTGCGCAGCCGTGACCAACGCTTCGACGGCGTCTTCTACACCGGCGTGCGCACCACGGGTATCTACTGCCGGCCGTCCTGCCCCGCCCGCACGCCCGCCCCGCGCAACGTCACCTTCCACCCGACCGCGGCCGCGGCCCAGGCGGCCGGTTTCCGAGCCTGCAAGCGATGCCTGCCGGACGCGATCCCCGGCAGCCCCGACTGGGACCTGCGTGCCGACGTGGCCGGTCGGGCGATGCGCCTGATCGGGGACGGTGTCGTCGACCGCGAAGGTGTGGTGGGCCTCGCCCGACGGCTGGGCTACAGCCCGCGCCACCTCGGACGCCTGCTGACCACGGAGCTCGGCGCGGGACCGCTCGCGCTCGCCCGGGCCCGCCGCGCCCAGACCGCGCGCTCGCTGCTGGAGTCCACCGACCTGGGCGTCACGGACGTGGCCTTCGCGGCCGGTTTCTCCAGCGTCCGCCAGTTCAACGACACCCTCCTCGAGGTGTACGGCGTCCCGCCCAGCGCGCTGCGCGGCGACCGGGCCGCCCTCGAGGCGCCCCCCGGGTCCCTCACGCTGCGAGTCGCCGTCCGCACGCCGTTCGCCGGTTCCGCGCTGCACGCGTTCCTGGCCCGGCGCGCCGTGCCGGGCGTCGAGACCGCTGGCGACGGGTGGTACGCCCGCACCCTGCGGCTGCCGCACGGCCCGGGCACGGTGCGGCTCGCCCTGCACGACCTGGCCGGGGAGGGCACCAGTCGACTGTCCGTCACCTTCTCCCTCACCGACCTGCGCGACACGACCGCCGCCCTCGAGCGGGTCCGCCGACTGCTCGACGCCGACTGCGACCCGGTCGCCGTCGACACCGCCCTCGGTAGCGACCCCGTGCTGGGCCCCTCGGTGGCGGCAGTGCCCGGTCTGAGGGTGCCCGGACACGTGGACGGCCACGAGATCGCCGTGCGCGCCGTCCTGGGCCAGCAGATCAGCGTGGTCCGCGCACGCAACCTCGCGGGACGCCTGGCCGCCGAGCACGGCGAGTCGTACGACGGGGGAGCGGGGCTCACGCGACTCTTCCCCTCGCCCGCGGCGCTGGCCGCGCTCGACCCGACCGCCCTCCCGATGCCCCGGGCGCGCGGGCGGGCGGTCATCGAGGTCAGTCGTGCCGTGGCCCACGGTGACCTCGCCCTGGACCGCGCCGCCGACCGGGACGAGGCGCGCCGCCGCCTGCTGGAGGTGCCCGGCATCGGCGCCTGGACCGCCGACTACATCGCCATGCGCGCCCTGGGCGACCCCGACGCGTTCCTCCCCACCGACCTCGGGGTGCGCCGGGCCCTGGAGCGCCACGACCGAACCGCCGACGAGGCGTCCCGCGCCTGGACGCCCTGGCGCTCCTACGCGGTGATGCACCTCTGGCAGCCGCCCGACGACGAAGGAGACCGATGATGTGGACCGTGACCGACTCCCCGGTGGGTGAGCTGCGGATCGTGGAGCAGCAGGACTCGATCACCGCCATCGAGTTCGAGCCGTTCCGGGGTGCCCCCGGTCGACCCCTGGGCGACCGCGACGACGACCACCCGGTGCTGGTCGAGGCGGTGCGCCAGCTCGCGGCGTACTTCGCCCGCGAGCTGCGGGAGTTCGACCTGCCGCTGGCCGGCGGCGGATCGCAGTTCCAGAAGCGGGTGTGGGAGCAGCTGCGCGGGATCGGCTACGGCGAGACCGCGTCGTACGGCGAGGTCGCCCGGCGCCTGGGCCTCACCCCCGCCGCGTCGCGGGCGGTGGGCCTGGCCAACGGCCGCAACCCGATCCCCATCGTCGTGCCCTGCCACCGGGTCATCGGTGCCGACGGCTCGCTCACCGGGTACGCCGGAGGCACCGACCGCAAGCGCATCCTGCTCGACCTGGAGCAGGACGCCCTCTTCTGAGGAGCCCGGTCACTCCGCGGCGGCGCGGCGGAGCGACTCCGAGAGCCGTTCCGCGGCGGCCATCACGGCCGGCGCGTGCATCCGGCCCGGCTGGCGGGAGAGCCGCTCGAGCGGGCCGGACACCGAGACCGCGGCGATCACCTTGCCGCTGGGGGAGCGGACCGGTGCGGAGACCGAGGCGACGCCCTGCTCGCGCTCGCCGACCGACGGGGCCCAGCCACGCTTGCGGGTGGAGGAGAGCACCGTGGCGGAGAAGGCGGCGGTCTGCAGCCCGCGGTGCATCCGGTCCGGGTCCTCCCAGGCGAGCAGCACCTGGGCGGCCGAGCCCGCCCGCATGGTCAGCTGGGAGCCGACCGGGATCGTGTCGCGCAGCCCGGAGGGACGCTCGGCGGCCGCGACGCAGACGCGGTGGTCACCCTGCCGACGCCACAGCTGGGCGGACTCGCCGGTGATGTCGCGGAGTC
>CAZRKV010000350.1:0-2519 GCA_964600305.1 uncultured Nocardioides sp.
GGAGGGGTGCAGGTTCGAGCTGATTGCGACCGAGCGCTTCTCATAGGCGGCGTCGACGAGTCGGTAGAGCCCCTCGGCGGCGTCGGTGGACACCGGGAGCAGCCCGATGTCGTCGACGATGACCAGGTCGGCGCGCAGGATCCGGGCGATGGCCTTGGTCACGGTGTCGTCCGCGCGGTGGCGGCGTAGTAGGCCCCCGAGGTCTTCCAGCCTGAACCAGGCGACCTTGTGGCCGTGTTCGACGGCTTGCTGGCCCAGCGCCTCGAGTAGGAACGTCTTCCCGGTCCCCGATGGCCCGCATACGACGAGGTTTTCGGTCCGGTGGACCCATTCCAGGGTCCGCAGCGCCTGCTGGGTCGGTGCGGGGATCGAGGAGATCTCGGTGTCCCAGGCATCGAAGGTCTTCCCGGTCGGGAACCCCGCGGCCGCGCGTCTGGTGGCCAGGGCGGAGCGTTCGCGGCCGGCGACCTCCTCGGCGAAGAGGGCCTTGAGGACCTCGGCGGGCTCCCAGCGTTGCGCCTTCGCGGTCGCGACGACCTCGGGGGCGTGGCGACGGATGTGGGGCAGCCGCAGCCTGCGCAGCAGCTGCTCGAGCTCCGCTGGCAACGGCGGCGCGGACGCTGTGGTGGTGGTCGTCATCGGGTCACCTCCTGTCCGTCTTGGTCCGGACCCTGCTGGCCGACCTGTTGACCGAGTCGCGCCCAGGCGGCGGTGCCTTGGGTCAGCGAGGAGTCCTCGCTGGCACGGTGCTCCCCGGCACCCGGTCGGCGGGCTCCCTGACCGTGATGGTGGTCAAGGATCGAGGACAGGTCGGCCTCGGCGAACCGGCCGTGCACCGCGGCGTGGCCCAGTGCCCAGTCGATCTGGCCGGGGTCGAACAGCTTCGCCAGGGCGAGCGCCTCGTTCATCTTCACCCGCATCTTCGTGGTGCCCGCGGCGGCGGCCTCGGTCAGCCACAGTCGGGCGCCCTCGCCCAGGTCGAGGAACTCGGCCTCGGCGGCATTCTTGGCCCGTGGGCGGCGGTCCAGCGGCCCCGACGGCTGGTCCGGGAAGTGCTCATCGTCGATCCTCGGGCTGCCGGGTGTGGCGCGGTGGTGGCGGGCGACCTCGAGGGGCCCGTCGTCGCCGACGTGGACGATGACGACCTGCTCATCAGCGCCGACACCCTGGACCCGCACCCACACCATCTGGCCGAGCAGCGTGTGCGGCACCGAGTACTGGCCGGACTCGAAGGACACCATCGGCGTGTTCACCGGCACCTGTCGGGTGACCCCGAACGCGACCGTGTGCGCCTGCGCGGGCACCGGGTGCAGCCGGGCCCGTTCCTCGGCGAGCATCTGGTCCGGGGGCCGCTTGGTGACCCGATGGTCCCGGGTGTTGACCTTGGCACAGAACGCCTCACACGCCACCTCCAGCTCAGCGAACGTCGCGTACTCCTCGCGCAGGTTGGTGTCCTTCGGGACGAGGTCGGCCTTGCTGATCTTCACCGACGCCTCGGTGCCGCCCTTGGATGCCGGGTCCGCCGGCACACAGGTGTGCACGGTGGTCGAGTAGTGCTCGGCGAAGGCCACCAGTTGTGGGTTGCGGACCGGGATCCCGGCGATGTGTTCGGTCGTGACGGTCTTCTCGTTGTCGGTCAACACATACGTCGGCACCCCACCCAGCCGGCGGAACGTCTGCCATGGAAACCGTTGCGGTGTTCCTCACCGGGGAACGGAGAGGGCTCCCAGCTGAGCGGTTCGTAGACCTCACGCACCACACCGTCAGCCACGGCGAACACGCGCGAGACCTGCTCCACCCGGGTGGCCGAGACCTTCCAGTAACCCCGGGTAGCGTTGTAGAGCTCCTCGGCCGGGATCCCGTCGTGCCAGGACTGATTGATGCGGAGGAGGAGGTAGAGGACGTCCTGGCGGTGCCTCACCTCTTCTTGCTCCACCGAAGCCGGGCCCGGAGCCTCGGGCGTCCCTGTGGGGGCAAGCGCCGCCACCGTCGTGTATCGGACCGGGTTCGCAGCTCCCTTGGGGAACAGGTGGTCCAGTGAGAGCCCGACGAAGGTTTCTCGGTCCCGCGCTGGTACGCCGTGGAAGGCGACCTTGCCCTCGGTATCGGGGGCGTCGGACACCTCCCACCGCCTCGGCTCGTAGACGTCGACGACTGTGTTGCCATCAAGGGCCAGGATCCGGTGGGCCTTCCCCGCTGGACGGGGCTCGCGCTCCACCACTTGCGCGCACTCTCGTAGAACTCGTCAGGCGTGTTGGCCAGGGCGGCTGTCTTGCCGACCTTGATCAGCATCACGGGGTCGTCGGGCGTGAGGGCACCATCAAGCATGTGGCTACTGCCGTGCCCATTCCTATGGCAACAGAAGGCCTATCGTGCATCCGTTGGCCAGTTTCTGATCATCGGCGACGGGCAACAGTCGGTTCATCCGGGGGCTTCACGCTTGCCGAGGCCGGGGTCAGGACCACGAGCGGCTGGCGGAGTGGCGGCGGCAGCACCCGCTCGACGTCGTACGGCTCATC
>CAZRKV010000351.1:0-2478 GCA_964600305.1 uncultured Nocardioides sp.
TCGAGGAGGGCGACACCGTGGTGCTGGCCTCCTCGCTGATCCCCGGGAACGAGAATGCCGTCTTCCGCGTGATCAACGGGCTCACCCGGTGGGGCGCCCGCGTGGTGCACAAGGGCAACGCCCTGGTCCACGTCTCCGGTCACGCCAGCGGCGGCGAGCTGCTCTACTGCTACAACATCGTGCGCCCGCGCAACGTGCTGCCGGTGCACGGTGAGGTCCGGCACATGCGGGCCAACGCCGACCTGGCGATCGCGACCGGCATCCCGCGCGAGAACGTCGTCCTGGCCGAGGACGGCGTGGTGGTCGACCTCGTCGACTGCCGTGCCCGCGGCGCCGGCAAGGTCGACTGCGGCTACGGCTACGGCGACGGCCAGTCGGTCGGCGACATCACCGACACCGACCTCAAGGACCGCCGGATCCTGGGCGAGGAGGGCTTCATCTCGGTGATCGTGGTGATCGACTCGGTCACCGGCAAGGTGTCGGCCGGCCCCGAGATCCACGCGCGCGGATTCCTGGAGGACGACGCCACGTTCGCCGAGATCCAGCAGCCGATCATCGACGCCCTCGACGCCGCCGTCGCCGACGGCGTGGACGACACCCACCAGCTGCAGCAGACGATCCGCCGGGTGATCGGCCGCTGGGTGAACAAGACCCACCAGCGGCGCCCGATGATCATCCCGGTGGTCATCGAGTCCTGAGCGGGGTTGCCGGTGCGTGACCGGCCACGGCGGGGGAACGGCGCACGAGGGCGAGGCCCGTGGTGGCGGCGAGGACGCCGGCCCCCAGCCGGGTCGCCTCGATCAGCACGTCGCCCCACCGCACCCCGGTCCCCACGACCAGCTCGTTGGGCACCAGCAGCACGGCCAGCGAGTACGTCGCCCACGCGGCCATCGCCGCGGACCCGGTCCAGGTGAGCAGCGTCCCGACCCACCCGGGGGCGCGTCCTCCCACTCGCCCCGAGAGCAGCAGCAGCCCGACGGCAGCGGCGGCCACCATGGCCAGGTCGACCCCCAGGCCCACCGCCTGCGGCGGGGGCGCCCCGGGGAGCCGGGTCGCGGTCGCGAGCGCCGTGAGCGCCGTACCGGCCAGGGCCGGGGCTGCCGCCACGCCGGTCGCCACGGTGCGGCCGGCGGGCCGCCGCCAGCCGAGTCGGCCACCCCAGCGCCGGTCGGCGTACAGCGCGAAACCGGCCAGCAGGAAGACCCCCTGCCAGGCGAACCCGCCGTGCACGAGGAGGTAGACCCAGTCCTCGAGGGGGGCCTCCCGCGCCGGATCCGTCGTGGTCGGCACCAGGTGCTGGAGCGGGACGACCAGCACGATCGGCGCCAGCAGCCCGGTGCCGACCCACATGGGGACCAGCACCGTGCGGGCGCGGAGCCGGCGCCCCCACCGGGTCACGAACACCAGCGCCAGCAGGGCCGCGACGACGTCCAGGGCCATCGTGAGCGCGTTGGCGACGAGCAGGGTGGTGCCATGGCCGAAGTCCGGGTCGGCGATGCCGATCCGGTGGCCGGAGAGCCAGAGCAGCTTCAGCGTGAGGTAGGGCAGGGTCCCGGCGATCGCCAGCAGGGAGATCGTCCAGCGGGTCGTCGAGGTCGTCACGCCTCCAGCGTGTCGACGCCTCCCGCCCGGGAGTATCGGGGAACCACCGGGTCCGGCCCCGAGACCACGGTGGGGGACCCCACCGAGAGGTCCAGCACCCGGTCCATCCGGTCCAGGCCCACCCGGTCGTGGGTGATCCACACCAGGGTGCGGTGGCCGGCGGTCTCGAGCAGGTCCTCGGCCACCGCCCGTGCCGTGGGGGTGTCCAGGTGCGCGGTGGGCTCGTCCAGGACCAGGACGGGGCGGTCGGCGAGCAGGGCGCGGGCGATGCCGACCCTGGCCCGCTCCCCGCCGGACAGGGCCGCGCCACCGTCACCGAGGATCTCCTCGACCCCGCGGGGCGTGCTGTCGATCCAGTCACCCAGGTGGGCGGCGCGGAGTGCCTGCTCGACCTGGCGGTCGTCGGCCGCCGGGTCGGCGAGGCGCACGTTCTCCAGCAGTGACGAGCCGAAGATGTGCGGGTCGTCGTCGAGCAGCCCCACCACCCGGCGCACGTCGTCGCCGGCCAGGTCGGTGGTGTCGACACCGCCGAGCCGGTAGCGACCGGAGGTGGGGGCGAGGAACTTCACCAGCAGCGCGGCGAGGGTCGACTTGCCCGACCCGGAGGGACCGCGGACCCCGACGTGCTCGCCGGGCGCCAGCCGCAACGAGGTCGGGAGGAGCGCGGGCCGCCCGGGGACCCAGGCCGCCGTGACGGCGGCCAGGTCGACGTCGTGCGGCGGGTCGGGGAGGGCGCACGGGTGCTGCGGCTCCTCGACGGGGGGCGGCGTGGCGGTCAGACCCCGCAGGCGTGCGGTCGCGGCGCGGGTGCGGACCGCCAGGGCCCCGGCGTCGGCCAGCGGCGCCGCGACGTCGACCAGGGCGAGCGGCAGCAGG
>CAZRKV010000352.1:0-2477 GCA_964600305.1 uncultured Nocardioides sp.
CGAACAGCCCGTTGGCGAAGCGGAACGCCAGGATGTTCAGCGCCGCCTCCTTGCCGAGGAAGTGGTCGATCCGGAAGACCTGGTCCTCCTCGAAGACCTGGTGCAGCGCGTGGTTGAGGTCCTTGGCCGAGGCCAGGTCGGTGCCGAAGGGCTTCTCCATCACGATCCGGGAGGACGGCACCAGCCCGGCCTCGTCCAGCTGCTCCACCACGCTCAGCGCCGCCGACGGCGGCACGGAGAGGTAGTGCAGTCGCTGGTGCTCCTCGTGGCAGCCGCGCTCGCTCTCCTCCAGGGCCCGGCACAGCCCGTCGGTGCCGTGGGGGGCCCAGGCGAGGCACTGGGAGAAGTGTCGCCACTGCTCCTCGGTCACGTCCTCCTCGAACTCCTCCAGCGCCGCGCGGGCGAGCTCGCGGAAGGAGTCGTGCGTGTGGTCCTCCAGCCCGGTGCCGATCACGTGCACGTGCGGCAGCAGCCCGGAGCGCAGCAGGTGGAACAGCCCCGGCAGCAGCTTGCGCCGGGACAGGTCCCCCGCCGCCCCGAACAGCACGAACGTCGTCGGCGGGCCGGGGACCGCGTGCGCCTCGGTGACCACGACGTCAGTGGGCGATGCCGACGTAGGTGGTGGAGAGGTACTCCTCGATCCCCTCGAAGCCACCCTCGCGGCCGTACCCGCTCGCCTTCACCCCGCCGAACGGCGCCGCGGGGTTGGACAGCAGACCGGTGTTGATCCCGACCATGCCGTACTCCATCCGCTCGGCCAGCCGGATCGTGCGGTCGAGGTCGGCGGTGTAGGCGTAGGAGGCCAGGCCGAACTCGCTGTCGTTGGCCATCGCGATCGCCTCGTCCTCGTGGGTGAAGGTCGAGACCGGCGCCACCGGCCCGAAGATCTCGGTGTGGGTGATCTCGGCGTCCTGGGGTACGCCGCTGAGCACCGTGGGCGGGTAGAAGAAGCCCGGTCCGTCGGGGACCTCCCCGCCGGTCCGCAGCTCGGCGCCGGCGTCGACGGCGCCGGTCACCAGCCGGTGCACGTCGGCCCTGGCGTCGGCGTCGATGAGCGGTCCCACCTCGACGCCCTCGTCCTGGCCGCGGCCCATGGTCATCGCGCCCATCCGCTCGGTGAGCCCGGCGGTGAAGGCGTCGGCGACCGACTCGTGCACGATGAACCGGTTGGCGGCGGTGCAGGCCTCGCCGAGGTTGCGCATCTTCGCGAGCATCGCGCCCTCGACCGCGGCGGGCACGTCGGCGTCGCCGAACACCAGGAACGGGGCGTTGCCGCCCAGCTCCATCGAGAGCCGCTGGATGTGGTCGGCGGACTGCTCCACCATGATCCGGCCGACCCCGGTGGAGCCGGTGAAGCTCACCTTGCGCAGCCGCTCGTCGGCCATCAGCGTCTTCGAGATCGTCGAGGAGCTGCTCGAGGTGATCACGTTGAGCACCCCCGGGGGCAGGCCGCTCTCCTCGAGCACCCGCGCCAGCGCCAGGCTGGTCAGCGGCGTCGCCCCAGCGGGCTTGAGCACCATGGTGCAGCCGGCCGCGACCGCCGGCCCGATCTTGCGGGTGCCCATCGCGATGGGGAAGTTCCACGGGGTGATCAGGAGGCTGGGCCCGACCGGGCGGCGTACCGTCAACAGCCGGCTGCCCCCGGCCGGGGCCGGCATCCAGCGGCCGTGGATCCGCGGCGCCTCCTCGGCGAACCAGCGGAAGAACTCGGCGCCGTAGGCCACCTCCGCCGCCGACTCGGCGAGGGTCTTGCCCATCTCGAGGCTGATCAGGCGGGCGAAGTCGTCCTTGCGCTCCATGATCCGCTCGAACGCCGCCCGCAGGATCTCGCTGCGCTCGCGCGCGGGGGTCTCGGCCCAGTCGGCCTGGGCGGCCACCGCTGCGTCCAGGGCCGCGGTGGCGTCGTCGGCACCGGCGTCGGCGACGCTGGCCAGCACCGACTCGTCGGCGGGGTCGATGACGTCGAACCGGCCACCGGCCGAGGCGTCCCGCCACTCGCCCCCGACCAGCAGCTGCGGGGTGTACATCTCGCTGGCGTCAGTCATGGCCCCAGCATGGCACGCCGTACGACGGCCCTGCCGCGACGCGCATCCGGGTGCGGCCGCGGCAGGACCGACCGGGTCACGGCAGCTGCGTGATGCGGCCCTCGCCCCCGACGGGGTAGTCCTCGGCGGTCACCTGGCCCCCGAGGCCGTCCTCGAGGTACTCCTGCAGGGCCTGCTGGTAGGTCTTGCCGACCGGGGTGAAGTCCAGGCCCGCCAGCGGGTAGGCGTCGCCGCCGCGGGCGGAGAAGTCGTTGGTCGCGATCGCGATCGGCGACCCGGCCCCGACCGCGCCGCCGACCACGACGACGGTGCCGTCGTCGAGCACGACCGACTGCACCCGCTCGCCCTCGGTGAGGATCTCGCCGGTGCCCTCGTCCACCTCCTGCGCCTGGCCGGCGACGTCGTAGCTGAAGGTGGCTCCGGAGATCTGGA
>CAZRKV010000353.1:0-2449 GCA_964600305.1 uncultured Nocardioides sp.
CCGCCTCCGGCAACGTCAACCCCGACCGGACCGCGCCGTCGATGTTCGAGCCGGTCCACGGCTCGGCGCCGGACATCGCCGGTCAGCAGAAGGCGGACCCGACGGCCGCGATCCTGTCCACGGCCCTGCTGCTCGACCACCTCGGGCACCCGAGCGCCGCCGCACGCGTGGAGCAGGCGGTGCTGGCCGACCTCGAGGAGCGGGTCGGCCCCCGCCCCACCAGTGAGGTCGGGGACGCCGTGGCCGCGCGCGTCGTTGGATAGCGTGTCGCCATGCAGATCAGCACGACGCCCACCACGTCGCCGGTCGACGACGCCCGCCTCGCCGAGGTCCTCGCGAACCCCGGGTTCGGCACCACCTTCAGTGACCACATGTTCACCGCCGAGTGGACCCCCGACCAGGGGTGGCACGGCGCCCGGATCACGCCGTACGGGCCGCTCAGCCTGGACCCCGCCACGGCGGTGCTGCACTACGCCCAGGAGATCTTCGAGGGGCTGAAGGCCTACCGCCACGACGACGGCTCGGTGTGGACCTTCCGGCCCGAGGAGAACGCGCGGCGGATGCAGCGCTCGGCCCACCGGCTCGCACTGCCGGAGCTCCCGGTCGAGGACTTCGTGCAGGCGGTCGACGAGCAGGTCCGCGTCGACCAGCGGTGGGTCCCGGACGGCGCGGGGGAGAAGAGCCTCTACGTCCGCCCGTTCATGATCGCGACGGAGAAGTTCCTGGGGGTCCGCCCCAGCCAGCACGTCACGTTCCTGGTGATCACCTCGCCCGCGGGCTCCTACTTCCCCGGCGGGGTGCGCCCGGTCAGCCTCTGGCTCACCGAGGAGTACACCCGGGCGGGGCGTGGCGGCATGGGGGCGGCGAAGACCGGGGGCAACTACGCCAGCTCCCTGGTCGCGCAGCAGGAGGCGACGGCCCACGGCTGCGACCAGGTGGTCTTCCTCGACGCCGTCGAGGGGCGCTACGTCGAGGAGCTCGGCGGCATGAACCTCTACTTCCTCTACGACGACGGGCGCATCGTCACGCCGGCGACCGGCACGATCCTGGAGGGGATCACCCGCTCGTCGATCATCGCCCTGGCCGAGGACCTGGGCCACCCGGTCGAGGAGCGCCGGTTCTCCATCGACGAGTGGCGCGAGGGCGTGGCCAGCGGCGAGATCCGCGAGGTGTTCGCCTGCGGCACCGCTGCCGTGGTCACCCCCGTCGGGCGACTCAAGTGGGCCGGGGGTGAGATCGCGCCGGCCACCGACAGCGCCTCCGGTGCGACGACCGACGGCGGCGGCGAGCTGACCATGCGCCTGCGCCAGGCCCTCGTCGACATCCAGTACGGCCGGGCCGAGGACCGCTTCGGGTGGATGCACCGCGTCGTGTGACCCGGGGTCAGCCCCCGGACGGGCCGCCCCCCGGCCTGCACGTGGGCGACTACGAGCTGATCGCCCGCATCGGCGAGGGCGGCATGGGCGTGGTGCACCTCGGCCGCGGTCCGGAGGGCGGGCGGGTGGCCATCAAGGTGCTCCGGCCGCACGTGGTCGGGGACGAGGAGGCCCGCGAGCGGCTCGCCCGCGAGGTGGGTTCACTGGGTCGGGTCCGGTCCCCGCGCGTCGCGGAGATCGTCGACGCCGACCCCTGGGGACCGATCCCCTTCGTGGCCACCCG
Organism: uncultured Nocardioides sp.; assembly: GCA_964600305.1. Taxonomy (GTDB): domain Bacteria; phylum Actinomycetota; class Actinomycetes; order Propionibacteriales; family Nocardioidaceae; genus Nocardioides. The sequence goes on from CAZRKV010000353.1 coordinate 1,660, forward strand.
CTACGTGCCGGGGCTCTCGCTGCACGACCACGTGCGCGAGCACGGCCCGCTGCAGGGCGAGGACCTGCGCTGGTTCGCGGGCTGCCTGGCCGAGGCGCTGGCCGCGGTGCACGAGGTGGGTGTGCTGCACCGCGACGTGAAGCCCTCCAACGTCCTGATGGAGGGGCGCAGCCCGGTCCTGATCGACTTCGGGCTCGCCCGCCTCGCGGACGACCCACGGCTGACGCAGACCGGGTGGCTGATGGGGACGCCGGGCTACCTCGCCCCGGAGGTGCTGGCGGGCGAGGAACCGACGCCGGCCTCCGACGTGCACGCGTGGGCGGCCACGGTCGCCTACGCCGCCACCGGCCGGTCGCCGTACGGGCGTGGCCCCTCGATGGCGGTGCTGGACCGGGTGCGCCGGGGCGAGCACGACCTCACCGGCGTCCCGGCGGACCTGGCGCCGCTGCTGCGCCGGGCCCTCGACCCCGACCCGCGCCGCCGCCCGGACGTGGAGACCCTGCGCCGTGCCGGGGAGGCGGACCCCGGGACGCCCACGATGCCGATCGCCGCGGTGGGGGCCCGCGACGCCGAGGAGGCGACCCGGGGCACCGAGGTCGAGGACCCCACGCTCGTCCAACGGCCGGTGGAGCCGACGCCGCCCCAGCCGGCACCGGCCCCCGGGCACGAGGAGCCGGGGGAGTGGGCCGGCCCGCACCGCGAGTCGTGGGCCGTGCGCCTGCGCCGCGGCGTGCTCGTCCTGGCGGCGGCCGGCGCCGGGGGCGCGGCCACCTCCGCACTGCCGTGGCCG
>CAZRKV010000354.1:0-2428 GCA_964600305.1 uncultured Nocardioides sp.
GTGGACGGCGTACCTCTCGGCCACGACTGCGAGCTGGACCTGGGCGGTGCAGATGTTCGATGTGGCCTTGTCCCGACGGATGTGCTGCTCGCGGGTCTGCAGCGCCAGCCGGTACGCCGGCCGCCCGGCCGCGTCGACGGAGACCCCGACCAGCCGACCCGGGAGGTGGCGCTCGAGCCCGTCGGCCACGGCCATGTAGCCGGCGTGGGGCCCGCCGTAGAACAACGGGACGCCGAACCGCTGGGTGGACCCGACGACCACGTCGGCCCCCAGCTCACCGGGGGCCTCGAGCAGGGTCAGGGCCAACAGGTCGGCCGCCACCACGGCCAGCGCCCCGCGAGCATGGGCGGCCTCGATGACCGGGCGGGGGTCGCGGACCTCCCCGGAGGCGCCGGGGTACTGCGCGAGCACGCCGCAGGGCGAGTCGGGAAGGTCGTCGGCCAGGTCGGCCACGATCACCTCGATGCCCATCGCCTCCGCGCGGGTGCGTACGACCTCGATCGTCTGCGGCAGCGCGTCGGCGTCCACGACGAACGGTCCCTCGCCGCGGTTGTCCCCGCGGGCCCGGGACAGGGACCGGCGGACGAGGGTCATCGCTTCGGCCGCGGCCGTGGCCTCGTCGAGCAGCGACGCGTTCGCGGTGGGCAGGCCGGTGAGGTCGCCGACCATGGTCTGGAAGTTCAGCAAGGCCTCGAGCCGGCCCTGCGAGATCTCGGGCTGGTAGGGCGTGTACGCGGTGTACCAGGCCGGGTCCTCCAGCACGTTGCGGCGGATGACGGCCGGCGTGGAGGTGCCGTGGTAGCCCAGGCCGATCATCGGCTCGAGGGGGCGGTTGCGCGCCGCGCGGGCCCGCAGCTGGTCGGCGGCGGCGTCCTCGTCGACCGGTGCCGGCAGGGGCGGCGGCTCGCTGCTGCGGATCTCGGGGGGCAGGGCGGCGTCCATGAGCTCGGCCAGCGAACCGAAGCCGACCGTGTCCAGCATCCGGCGGACCTCTCCGGGGTCCGGGCCCACGTGCCGTCCGGCGAAGGGTGCGCTCAAGGGGGCGTCGGCGTGGTCGGGGCGGTGGTGCTCGGGCAAGGCGGCTCCCTGGTGCGCGTGGGTTCTCAGGTGCCTCCCCCTCTGTCGCCGCTGGGGCTCCAGAGTCGCCTGGTCCGCGCGCTCCTGGCGCCTGAGAGGTTCCGGGGAGGAGTTGCCCCTTCGGCGCTCCGGACGCGTCCGGAGCTCTCACGCGCGGCGTTCAGCTGGTGCCGAACCTACCACCGGGCTCGGTCCGGCGAGGCGGGCCTCAGCCGGTGCTGCGGGCGGCGCGCCGGGCGGCGAGCTCGTCCCCGGCCGAAGCCTCGGCGGGCGACTCGTCGGCGAAGCGCTCGCTGGGCAGCTCCGCGAGCGTGCCCTCGATCTCGCTCCAGACGCCGCCGATGGCGATGCCGAACACGCCCTGACCGCCCTGCAGGAGGTCGATGACCTCCTGGTTGCTGGTGCACTCGTAGACCGAGATCCCGTCGCTCATCAGCGTCACCCGGGTCAGGTCGTCGGTGCCCCGCTCGCGCAGGTGTTGCACCGCCTGCCGGATCTGCTGCAGCGAGATCCCGGCGTCGAGCAGTCGCTTGATCACCTTCAGGATGAGGATGTCGCGGAACGAGTAGAGCCGCTGGGAGCCCGATCCGCGCGCGTTGCGCACGGTCGGCTCCACCAGGCCGGTGCGGGCCCAATAGTCCAGCTGGCGGTAGGTGATGCCGGCGGCGTTGCACGCCGTGGGTCCACGGTAGCCCGCGTCGCTGGGCAGCGGGGAGACGTCGTCGGTGAAGAGGAGGCCCTGCTCCTCGGCGAGCTGGGCGGCCTCGTCGGTCGACCCCGCGTCGTGCCGACCGTCCTCGTTCACTACCACGTCGTTCCTCCGTGCCCTACTCCGTTGTGCCTGTAACTCCGGGAGGCAAGGGTGCGCGGCGCCGAGGGGCACCACAGCAGTGGAGTTACAACGAAGACACCTCAAGGTAGGCCGGTGCCGAGTCACCGGTCAATCGCGGCGGCGGCGTGTCGCAACCCTCAACCTCAACCTGAGGGTGAGGTCAGGACTCCTGCTCGAAGTCGTCGGGGGTGACGTGGTCCAGGAACTCGCGGAACTTCTCGACCTCGTCCTCCTGCTCGGCCGGCACGGCCAGGCCCACCTCGTCGAGCAGCTCCTCGGAGCACACGATGCGGGACCCGGTGCGCAGGGCGAGGGCGATCGAGTCCGAGGGGCGCGCGCTGATCTCCACGCCCGACCCCAGGACCAGCGAGGCGTAGAAGACGCCGTCCTTCATGTCCAGGATGCGCACCTCGGCGAGCTCGTTCTCGGTCGCCGTGAGCACGTCCCTGAGCAGGTCGTGGGTCAGCGGGCGCGGCGGCACCACCCCCTGCTGCGCGAAGGCGATCGCGGTGGCCTCCA
>CAZRKV010000355.1:0-2393 GCA_964600305.1 uncultured Nocardioides sp.
CGCTCGGCCCGCATCTGCTTCTCCATCGCCTCCTTGATCGAGGACGGCGGGTCGATGGCCTTGATCTCGACCCGGTTCGCCCGGATCCCCCACTTGCCGGTGGCGTCGTCGAGCACCTCCCGGAGACGGGTGTTGATCTCCTCCCGCGAGGTGAGCGTGCGCTCGAGGTCCATCGAGCCGATCAGGTTGCGCAGCGTGGTGACGGTGAGCTGGTCGATGGCCTGGAGGTAGTTGGCCACCTCGTACGCCGCCGCCCGGGGGTCAGTGATCTGGTAGTAGAGGACGGTGTCGATGTTGACGACCAGGTTGTCCTCCGTGATCACCGGCTGGGGGTTGGAGGTGTACACCTGCTCGCGGACGTCGAGCTTGTTGTTGACCCGGTCGACGAGCGGGATGATGAAGTTCAGACCGGGTTGGAGCGTGGTCCGATACCTTCCGAACCGCTCGATGTTGTAGCGCCGGGCCTGCGGGACGATGCGGATCGTCGAGGCGACCGCGAGGACCACCAGCACGGCCAGCACCGCCATCGTGACCAGGAGTTCCATCTCTGCTCCTCCTTCTCCGGCTCACACCGGGTTGTCCAGCGAGAGCACGTCGCGCGGGTGGACGAGCGCGGTGGCACCGTCGATCTGGAGGACGTCGACCCGGGTGCCGACCGGGATCACCAGGTCCTCCTCGTAGGGGCGCGCCGACCAGTCCTCCCCGGCCACGTGGATCAGCCCGTGGGCGAAGCTCACCTCGCGGGTGACCACCGCCTGCCGCCCGACCAGGGCGTCGCTCCCCTCCCGGGTGGGCGGCGGGACCGCCATGTGCCGCTTGGCGATCGGGCGTACGGCGACCACACCGACGGCCCCTGCCACCGCGAAGGTGAGGAGCTGGACCACGACGGGCGCGCCGAGCCCGGCCACGACGGCGGCCATCAGCGCGGCGCCCGAGAGCAGCGCGAACGCCAGCGTCAGCGTGAGGACCTCCGCGACGCCCAGCGCCACCGCGCCGACGAGCCAGAACAACCACCACATAGGGACCACCAGATCGGGGTGATCCCCATCATAACGCCGGGGTCAGTACCAGTTGTGGCCCTGCTTGAAGGACCAGGCGTTGCAGGGAGTGCCGTAGTTCTCCTTGATGTACTCCAGGCCCCAGCGGATCTGGGTGATCGGGTTGGTCATGTAGTCCGCCGGCAGGTCGTGCAGCTGGGTCAGCGCCTGCGGGATCCCGTAGGCCGACGACGTCGGGTTGTCCGCGTCGACCTCCCAGTCGCTCTCGCTGACGTAGAGCTGGTCGAGGCAGCTGAACTGGTCGGCGGAGAAGCCGTACTCGGGGAGCAGGGCGCGACCGATCTCCCGCGGGTCGGCGTCCTCGAGGTCCTTGGTCCGCGTGATCGCCCCACCGCGGCTGACGTCCAGCGAGGCCCGCTTCGCACGGTCGTCCTCGGTACGACGGTCCGAACGCGACACCGGTTCGTCGTCGGCGCGACGCTCCAGCTGCTCGGAGACGTCGGCGGCCGCGAGCCGGCCCTCCGGGTCGGGACCGCCGGCCTCCGAGGCCTCGACGGACGGGGCGTCGGAGCTGAGCACGCCGCCGGAGACGGTCATGCCGGTGGCCGCGACGGCCACGGAGGACAGCACGACGCTGTTGCGGATGGCCTTGCGGGGTCGGGCGGTGCGGTCGACTGGAGCACGGTGCTTCGGGGCGTGGGTGTCGCGTTTCGGCACAGGGAGGACTCGCAATGTCGGACAGCGGACGGGGTCTGGCCGCACACACCTCACCCGGTATCGCGACGGCCGTGGGCCAGCGTGCCGGACAGGTCTCGCGCGGGCAACTCCCGGCACGCCCCCCGTGGGACAGAACACAGGCGATGCCGGTCACGTTCGCCCCTCGAGCCACATCCGCCACAGGCGCTACCTGCTCCGTTGGCCGGCCGCGACGCCCCCGCGTCGCCCTACACGGCGGTGTCCTCCAGCATCTGGGTCACCAGTGCCGCGATCGGCGACCGCTCGGAGCGGGTCAGCGTCACGTGGGCGAACAACGGGTGCCCCTTGAGCCGCTCTACCACCGAGACGACGCCGTCGTGCCGCCCCACGCGCAGGTTGTCCCGCTGGGCGACGTCATGGGTGAGCACCACCCGTGAGTTCGCCCCGATCCGGGAGAGCACGGTGAGCAGGACGTTGCGCTCCAGGCTCTGCGCCTCGTCGACCACCACGAAGGCATCGTGCAGCGAGCGACCACGGATGTGGGTCAGGGGGAGCACCTCGAGCATGCCGCGGTCGAGGATCTCCTCGATGACGTGCGGTGAGGCGACGGCACCGAGGGTGTCGAAGACCGCCTGCCCCCAGGGCGACGTCTTCTCCGACTCCGACCCCGGCAGGTAGCCGAGCTCCTGGCCACCGACC
>CAZRKV010000356.1:0-2373 GCA_964600305.1 uncultured Nocardioides sp.
CCCCTGCTACGGTTGTTGCGAATCGTTTGCAACAAGGGCGCCGAGGCGCCCGGTGAGGGGAAGCCGTGGCGACGTCGGTGCAGGTGGCCGGTGCCCGTGGCGACGCCGCGACCCAGCCACCCGTGCCCCCGGCGCCGGACCCGGGTCGTGACCACGCGGCCGCCCTCGGTCTCAGTGGTCAGCGCCGCCGGGCGGTCTGGTGGATCGGTGGCCTCGCGGTGGCCCTCGTGGTGACCGTGCTGGGCGGCGTGGGGTCGGGTGCCGTGCCGGTGTCCCCGGCGACGGTGGCCCAGATCATCGGGCACCACGCGATGGGGGTGCCCGGGGAGGCGACCTGGACCGGGGCCCAGGACGCGATCGTGTGGGCCGTGCGCCTGCCGCGGGTCCTCCTCGGCGTCTTCGTGGGGGCCGGCCTGGCCGTGAGCGGGATGGCGCTGCAGGCGATGGTGCGCAACGTGCTCGCCGACCCCTACCTCCTCGGCGTGAACTCGGGGGCCTCCAGCGGGGCTGCAGCGGCGATCCTGTTCGGCGTGGGGGCCGGGCTCGGGCAGCACGCCCTGCCGCTGAGCGCCTTCCTGGGGGCGCTGGCCGCGTCGATGCTGGTCTACGCCATCGCCCGGACCGGCGGTCGGGTGACCTCGGTGCGCCTGCTGCTGGCCGGGGTCGCGGTCGGGTACGCGTTGTACGCCGTCACCAGCTTCCTCATCTTCGCCAGCGGCAGCGCCGAGGGGGCCCGGTCGGTGATGTTCTGGCTGCTGGGCTCGCTGTCGCTGGCCCAGTGGGGCGCCCCGCTGGCCGGAGTCGCGGTGGTCGGCACGCTCACCGTGGTCCTGCTGACGGCGCTGGGTCGCCGCGTCGACGCGCTGGCCATCGGCGACGAGACGGCCCACACGCTGGGCATCTCGCCGCACGTGTTGCGGACGGGGCTGCTCGCCCTGGTCGCGCTGTGCATCGGTGTCCTCGTCGCGGCCTCCGGGAGCATCGGCTTCGTCGGGCTGGTGGTCCCGCACCTGGCCCGCCGGGTCGTGGGGGCGGCCCACGCGCGCGCCGTACCCGTCGCGGCGCTGATGGGTGCGGTCTTCCTGGTCTGGGCCGACGTGGCGGCCCGGACGATGCTGCCACCCCAGGAGATCCCGATCGGGATCCTCACCGCCCTGGTCGGGGCGCCGTTCCTGCTCGTCCTCGTCCGCCGCATGCACGCCACCAGCACCTGATCGATCACCGAGGAGCCACCACCGTGTCGTCCACCCGCCTGCCCCGTCGCCGCGCCGCCACCGCGGTGGGTGCTGCCGCCCTGCTCGGCCTGAGCGCCTGTGGCGCCGGTGGGTCCGGGCAGGACGACGGCGACGCCGGCGGCCGTTACCCGCTGACCGTGGAGAACTGCGGCGACCAGGTCACGCTCGAGCAGGAGCCGGAGCGGCTGGTGCTGCTGAAGAGCGCCTCGGTCTCGTCGCTGCACGAGCTGGGGGTGCTCGACCGCGCCGTCGCGCGTGCGGGGGCCTACCCCGCGGGGTACTGGGACGAGGAGACGGCGGCCGAGCTGGCCGACATCGAGCACCTCACCGGGGAGATGGACCCGGCCGGGCACCTGCAGATCTCCAAGGAGGTGGTGATCGCCCAGGAGCCGGACCTGGTGATGGGGGAGGTGGAGAACCTCGGGCGCGACACCCTGGCGGCCGTGGACATCCCGGTCCTGGAGGAGCCGGCGCTGTGCCCCGGCGGGCTCGAGGACCCCGGCTTCGACAGCATCTACGACCAGCTCGAGGTGTACGGCCAGGTCTTCGACCGCGAGGAGCGGGCCGCGGAGGTGATCGGCTCGCTGCAGGACCGGGTGTCCGCGGTCGAGGACGAGGTGGGGGACGGCGACGGGCGGACCGCGGCCGTGCTGTACCCGACCGTGGGCGGCGGGACGACGTACGCCTACGGCAGCCGGTCGATGGCGCACCCGCAGCTGGAGACCGCGGGCTTCGAGAACGCCTTCGGTGATGTCGACGAGCGGGTCTTCGAGGTGACGCAGGAGGAGCTGCTGGGGCGGGACCCCGACGTCCTGGTGCTGCTGTACTCCGAGGGCGATCCCGAGCGCGTCGAGCAGGCGATCACCCAGCTGCCGGGGGCCGGCGACCTCACCGCCGTGGAGAACGGCGACGTGATGACCCACCTGTTCAACTTCACCGAGCCGCCGACGCCGCTGGCCGTCGACGGGCTGGAGGCGATCGTGGAGAGGTTCCACCGATGATCCGCGCCGAGGGACTCGACTACGCCTACGACGACGACCTCGTCGTCGACGGGGTCGACCTGGCCACCGCGCCCGGCCGCGTGCTGGGGCTGATCGGCCCCAACGGCAGCGGCAAGACCACGCTGCTGCGGATGCTG
>CAZRKV010000357.1:0-2354 GCA_964600305.1 uncultured Nocardioides sp.
GACGACGGGTGGCACTTCTACGCCGACCCGTTCCCGTTCGAGCACGACGGTCGGACCCACATCTTCGTCGAGGACTTCGACCACCGCCGGGGCAAGGCCGTCATCTCCGTGATCGAGGTCGGTCCGGACGGCCCGCTCGGAGAGCCGGAGTGCGTGCTGGAGCACGAGGTCCACCTGTCCTACCCGTTCGTCCTCGCCCACGAAGGCGAGGTCTGGATGATCCCCGAGACGTCGGGGGCCCACACCGTGGAGCTGTACCGGGCCGTGGACTACCCGCGCCGCTGGGTGCTCGACCGGGTGCTCCTGGACGGGATCGAGGTCGGCGACGCCACGCCGTTCCGGCACGAGGGGCGCTGGTGGCTCTCCGCGACCGTGCGCGAGGGCGGGTCCTGCTCGGACGCGTTGCACCTCTGGAGCGCCCCGGACCTGCGGGGCCCCTGGGCACCGCACCGCGCCAACCCCGTGCTCGTCGATGCCGCGGGCGCCCGTCCGGCGGGCCGGGTCGTCGTGGACGGAGGCCGGCTGCTCCGTCCGGCCCAGGACTGTCGCGCGGGCTACGGGCGCGCAGTCAACATCTTCGAGGTGCAGCGCCTCGACGACGAGGGCTTCGAGCAGCGGCAGGTGGACCGCCTGGAGCCGGGTCCAGGATGGCCCGGGCGGCGCCTGCACACCTGGAACCGTGCCGGCGACCTGGAGTGCATCGACGGCTCGCGGCTGGTGCCCCGCAGCGGGGCGGCGTACCGCCTGCTGTCGCGGTGGCTCGAGCGTCCGGCGGAGTCGACCGGGGACCCGACTTGTTCGTTCGATCGAGTGACACCGTCAGTGGGAGTGATCCGGGGATGACGTTCAGCGAATACTTCACGATCCTGCACCGACGCTGGCGGGTGTGGGGGGCCGGCCTGGTACTGGGTGTGCTCGCCGCCACGGCGTACAACGCGGTGGCCCCGGTCGCCTACACGGCGACAGCAACCTCCTTCGTCACGATGGCCGAACGCGGTGACCAGGGAGAGATCTTCCAGGCCTCGCAGTTCGCCGTACAGCGGGTGAAGTCCTACTCAGGTCTCTCCCAGAGTCCCGAGGTGCTTCGACCGGTCATGGGAGAGTTGGACCTGCACCTGTCCGAGACCGAGCTGCGACGCTCGATCGAGGTGAGCAGCCCCCCCGAGACGGTGCTGCTCGAGGTCTCGGTGTCCCACCCCTCGGCGAGGATGGCCAGTGCGGCGGCCGACCTGGTGTCGGAGCGCATGGGCGAGCTCATCGAGGAGCTCGAGACGGGGCAGGGGGCCGAGGAGAGCGCCGTCAAGGTGAGCATGGTCGAGCCGGCCACGCTGCCGCGCGACCCGTCGTCCCCACGCACGCTGCTGAACCTGGTCCTCGGTGTGCTCGTGGGCTTCGTGCTCGGCTTCACGGCCGCCATCGTGCGTCACCACCTGGATCGACGGATCAAGGGGGACGAGGCGGTCCGTACGATCACCGGGATGTCCCCGCTGGGGTCCACGTTGCACGAGCGGGACGCCCGGTCGCGCCCACTCGTCGCGCTGGACCACCGGTCCGTCTCGGCCGAGCGCTATCGCACGGTGCGCACGGCGCTGAAGTTCGCCACCGTCGACCACGAGCTGAGGCACTTCGCCATCACCTCCGCCCTCGCCGGCGAGGGCAAGACCACCGTGGCCTGCAACCTCGCGATCAGCTGGTCCCAGACGGCGTCGGTGTGCCTGGTCGAGGCCGACCTCCGGCGTCCTGGCGTCTCCCGGATGCTGGGCCTGGAGGGGAGCGTCGGGCTCACCGACGTGTTGCTGGAGGAGGTCGCCCTGGACGACGTGCTGGTGCCGTGGCACGACAACCGGGTGAGTGTGCTGCCCGCCGGTTCGCTCCCCCCGGACCCGACGGCACTGCTGGGATCCGGCGCCATGCAGACGCTGGTGCGCACGCTCCGCCAGCGCTTCGACGTCGTCATCTACGACGCGCCGCCGTTGTTGTCGGTCACCGACGCGACGGTCCTCAGCGAGATGCTCGACGGACTGGTCCTCGTCGCCCGGTGGGGCCGGACCTCGCGCGACGACCTGCGGGCGGCCACGGACCTGGTGCAGCGCGACCGGTTGCGGCTGCTGGGGACGATCGTGAGCGGCACGCGGGACCGCGGCGCCTTGCGCCGGGCCTACTACGCATCTGACGTCTCCGGGGACCGGGTGGAGCTGCCGCCGCTCGGCGCCGAGCGGCAGGACGACCTCCCGAGTCAGGGCCGCAACAGGTCCGCCTCGCCGCTCCAGGACAGCATCCGACGGCTCAGTTGACTCGTCGTGGTCGCCAGCAGGGCGATCACGACGGGATGCAGGCCTGGACGCGATGCATGG
>CAZRKV010000358.1:0-2340 GCA_964600305.1 uncultured Nocardioides sp.
GTCGGCCCTGCGGCACCGTGGCTTCCGATCAGTGGGACCGGTGATGCAGGTCACGTGACGCCTTCCTATGGTGCCCGGGTGCTGCGACGTGGTGGGACCCGGGTGTTGGAGCTGGCGGTGGTGCTGCTCCTGGTCAGCTTCGGCGTCTTCCTCCTGCTCTCGCTCGTCCCGGGAGACCCGGCCGTCGCAGTGCTCGGAGAGGGCCGGCAACCTGAGGAGTACGCCGCCCTCCGTGAGCAGATGGGCCTCGACGACCCGCTCCTGGCGCGCTACTTCGACTGGCTCGGCGGGGTGCTGACCGGCGACCTCGGCACCTCCCTGGTCCCCCCGACGGTGCCGGTGCTGGACCGGATCCTGGCTGCGCTCCCCGTCAGTTTGGAGCTGGCCTTCCTCGGGATCGCGATGGCCCTGGCCCTCGCCGTACCGCTCGCGATGTGGTCGGCGTACCACGAGGGCGGGCGGATCGACCGGGTGATCAGTGCGACCTCCTTCGGCCTGCTCTCGATCCCGTCCTTCCTCCTGGGCCTGCTGCTGATCGCGGTGCTGGTCAACTCGCTGGGGTGGTTCCCGCGGTCGGAGTGGGTGCGGCTGACCGACAGCGTCCCGGGCAACCTCCACCACGCGTTCCTGCCCGCGCTGACGATCGCGGTGATGGAGATGGCGATGTTCACCCGGATCCTGCGCAACGACCTGGTCACCACGCTCAACGAGTACTTCATCCTCGCCGCCCAGGCCAAGGGGATGCCACCGGTGCGCATCATGGTCAGCGACGCGTTGCGCCCCTCCTCGTTCTCCCTCATCACGATCCTGGGACTGAGCATCGGTCGCCTGGTGGGCAGCACCGTGATCGTGGAGTACCTCTTCGCGCTACCCGGCATGGGACAGCTGATCATCGACGCGGCGCTCCAGGGGAACTTCCCGATCGTGCAGGGGGCGGTGCTCCTGATCGCGGTGATCTACGTGGTCAGCAACCAGCTCATCGACCTCTCCTATGGCCGTCTCGACCCGAGGACCCGCCGTGTCCGAGCCTAGTTCCGTCCAGGGCGACCGGCGCACTTCAGCCAGTGCCGGCAGTGCCGGCAGTGCCCACCGGGCCGCCCACGGGGTCGACACCTCGGCCCCGCCGCCCCCGGTGCCCGATCCCGCGCCTCCGCCGCTGCGCCGGCGACGCGTCCGACGGCGCCCCACCGTCACCGGGGCCGCCATGCTCCTCGGCGGTCTGCTGCTGGCGTGGCTGGGCGCGGCGTACGCTCCGAACCTGCTCGGCACCGCCGCGGCCGTCGTCGCGGGGATCCTGCTGGCGATCAGCGGCCTCGGCCGGTTCCTCGAGGGGGTCCGCGGCCGCCCGGTGGACATCGTCTTCCTGCTCGGCGCCACCTGGCTGGGGCTCCTGCTCGTGGTGGCCGCGCTGGCGCCGTGGCTCCCGATCGGCAACCACACCGACTCGGTGGCCGCGCTGAGTGCACCCATCTTCGAGCCTCCGCAGGGGATCGGCGGCGAGTACCCGCTGGGCACCAACAACTACGGCCTCGACGTGCTCGCGCGCACCGTGTACGGCGCCCGCACCTCGCTGGTGGTCGCGCTGGTGGCGGTGCTGATCGGGATCGTGGTCGGCGGGTCGGTCGGCATGGTCGCTGGCTTCTTCCGCGGCGCCACCGACCGGGTGGTGGGGATCCTGGCCAACGCGCTGCTCGCCGTACCGCCGCTGATCCTGCTGATCGCGCTGGGCACCGTCCTCAGTCCCAGCCTGCGCAACATCGCCCTGGCGCTGTCGCTGCTGACGATCCCCAGCATGGTGCGGCTGGCGCGCGCGAACACGATCTCCTTCGCCCAGCGCGAGTTCGTCCTGGCCGCCCGCGCCATCGGGGCCAGCCGGTTCCGGCTGCTCACCCGCGAGCTGCTGCCCAACGTGGTGCTGCCGGTGGTGTCGCTGTCGGTGGTGATGATCTCGATGCTGATCGTGGCCGAGGCCTCCCTCTCCTTCCTCGGACTGGGCATCAAGCCCCCCGAGCCGACCTGGGGCAACATGATCGCCGAGGGCCAGAGCGGCGTGATGGAGGAGCACCCCCACATCGTCATCGTCCCCGGCGTCTGCCTGTTCCTGACCGTGTTCGCCTTCAACCTGCTGGGCGAGAAGGCACAGCGGCGCTGGGACCCGAGGAGTGCGAAGCTGTGAGTGTCCAGGACCTGACCCTGCCCCCCGCGACGACGGGGGATCCGCTGCTGGTGGTGGAGGACCTGCGCACCGTCTTCCACACCCCCCGCGGCGACGTGCGCGCCGTCGACGGGGTCTCCCTGCACCTGCGGCCCGGTGAGGTGCTGGGCCTGGTGGGGGAGTCC
>CAZRKV010000359.1:0-2319 GCA_964600305.1 uncultured Nocardioides sp.
CGGGGCGATCTCGACGACCTTCTGGTGGCGGCGCTGCACCGAGCAGTCCCGCTCGAACAGGTGGATCACCTCACCGGTGCCATCAGCCAGCACCTGCACCTCGATGTGGCGCGGGTCGGTCACCGCCTGCTCCACGAACACCGTCGGGTCCCCGAAGGCGCCCTCGGCCTCGCGCATGCACACCTCGATCGCCTCGCGCAGGTCCTCCCGGGCCTCGACCCGGCGCATGCCCCGGCCACCACCGCCGGCCACGGCCTTCACGAACAGCGGCAGCGCCAACCCCTCGGCGGCCTCCAGCAGCTCGTCGGCGTCGGCCGACGGGGCCACCGACTCCAGCACCGGTACGCCGGCCTCCCGCGCCGCCGCGATCGCCCGCGACTTGTGCCCGGTCAGCTCCAGCACCTCCGGCGGCGGACCCACGAACGTCACGCCCGCCTCCGCGCACGCCTCGGCCAGCGCCGGGTTCTCCGACAGGAAGCCGTAGCCCGGGTAGACCGCGTCCGCCCCGGCCCGCACCGCCACCTCCACGACCGCGGCCGGGTCCAGGTAGGCCCGCACCGGATGCCCCCGCTCACCGATCTCGTAGGCCTCGTCGGCCTTCAGCCGGTGCTCGGACCCCCGGTCCTCGTGCGGGAACACCGCCACCGTCCGCGCCCCCACCTCGTAGGCCGCACGGAACGCCCGCACCGCGATCTCACCCCGGTTGGCCACCAACACCTTGGAGAACATCCGTGCAGGTTAGTCGGGCGGATAACGATGCGGCATCAGTCCCCCCGGCGGGGTCAGGACGTACTAGCCTGTGTCGCGGTCGGCGCCGGAGCTGCGCAGACCCGGTGGTGGGCGACGATGCCCGGGCCGCACGGATGGGATGACCCGAGGAGGAGCCGTGAAGCGAACGGCACGATTCGTCTCGATCGTCGGGGCCGCGGCCCTGGTGCTGGCGGGCTGTGGATCGCCCCCGGCCGAGGACGCCGACGGTGGCAGCGAGGCCGGCGAGGACTTCAAGGCCTGCATGGTCACCGACTCCGGTGGCGTGGACGACCGCTCGTTCAACCAGACCTCCTGGGACGGCATCCAACAGGCCGAGGAGGAGTTCGGCATCGAGAGCTCGGTGCTGGAGTCCAACAGCAACGCGGACTTCCAGCCCAACCTCAACCAGTTCATGCAGCAGGACTGCGGCCTGATCGTGACCGTCGGGTTCCTCCTCGCCGACGCCACCGAGGCGGCCGCGACCGAGAGCACCGACCAGAACTTCGCGATCGTGGACCACGTCTACGAGGAGCAGGTCGACAACATCAAGCCGCTGGTGTTCAACACCGCCGAGGCCGCGTTCCTGGCCGGCTACCTCTCCGCCGGCATGTCCGAGAGCGGCAAGGTCGCGACGTACGGCGGGATCAAGATCCCGACCGTGACCATCTTCATGGACGGCTTCGCCCAGGGCGTGGACCACTACAACGAGCAGAACGACGGCAACGTCGAGGTGCTCGGGTGGAACCCCGACTCCCAGAACGGCTCGTTCACCGGTGACTTCACCGACCAGAACAAGGGCAAGACCCTCACCGAGAACTTCATCCGCCAGGGCGCCGACATCGTGATGCCGGTCGCGGGCCCCGTCGGGCTCGGCACGGCCGCCGCCGCCCAGGAGGACGGGGACGTGAACGTGGTCTGGGTCGACACCGACGGGTGCGTCTCCGCCGAGCAGTACTGCGACGTCTTCCTGACCTCGGTGATGAAGGGGATGGACGTCGCGGTGAAGGACGTCGTCGAGACCACGATGGACGACGAGTTCGACAGCGAGCCCTACATCGGCACCCTGGAGAACGAAGGGGTCCGGCTGGCGCCGTTCCACGAGTTCGAGGACGAGGTCCCCGACGAGCTGAAGAGTGAGCTCGAGGAGGTCGAGTCGCAGATCGTGTCCGGCGACATCGAGATCACCTCGCCGGCCCAGCCCGGCCAGTGACCGCACGCGGGCGGCGGGACGAGCAGGCCTCGTCCCGCCGCTTCGCCGGGGTGGCGTGCGAGCGTGGCGCCCCGGGTCGAGGGAGGCGAGTCAACTGAAGCTCGAGCTGCGCGGCATCACCAAGCGCTTCGGATCGCTGGTGGCCAACGACCACATCGACCTGACGGTGGAGCCCGGCGAGATCCACTGCCTCCTCGGGGAGAACGGGGCCGGGAAGTCCACCCTGATGAACGTCCTCTACGGGCTGCTGCAGCCCGAGGAGGGCGAGATCCTCGTCGACGGCGAGCCGAGGCACTTCGCCGACCCGGGCGAGGCGATGGCGGCCGGGATCGGCATGGTGCACCAGCACTTCATGCTGG
>CAZRKV010000360.1:0-2308 GCA_964600305.1 uncultured Nocardioides sp.
ACGCCCACCTGGCCCAGATCTCGGTGCAACAGAACAACGACATGCGCAAGATCTCCGCGGGGGTGGCGCTGGCTGTCGTACCGACGTTGATCGCGGGGGTCTACGGGATCAACTTCGACGTGATGCCCGAGCTGCACTGGACCTGGGGCTACCTGTGGGCGATCGGGCTGATGGTCGGGTGCTCGACGGCGCTGTGGGTGTTCTTCAAGCGGTCCGGGTGGCTGTGAGGCTGCCTGGTCAGGGCGTGAGGACGCCCGCGGCCACGAGGGCCAGCGTGGCCCCGCCGAGCATGATCCGGTAGAGCACGAACGGCAGGTAGGAGTGGGTCGAGACGTAGCGCAGCAGCCACGCGATCGCGGCGTAGCCGACGACGAACGAGACCACGGTGGCCAGCAGCGTCGGACCCCACCCGAACGAGTTGTGCCCGTGCGGGATCTCGGGCAGCTCGAACAGCCCGGCCGCGACCACGGCGGGGATCGCGAGCAGGAAGGCGTACCGGGTGGCGGCGGCCCGCTCGAACCCCAGGGCCCGGCCCATCGAGATGGTCGCGCCGGACCGGGAGACGCCCGGGATGAGGGCCGCGGCCTGGGCCAGTCCCATGAGGACGGCGCCACGCATGTCCAGCCTGCGGATCGACTTCGAGTTCTGGCCCCAACGGTCGGCCAGCCCCAGCACGATCCCCAGCACGATCAGGGTGGTTCCGATCAGCCAGAGGTTGCGGAACTCGTTCTCGATGGTGTCCTTGAAGGTCACGCCGAGCACGCCGATCGGGATCGAGCCCACGATGATGAACCAGCCCATCCGGGCGTCGAAGTGGCCGCGGTACTCCGCCTGCACCAGCGACCGGAGCCAGGTGGCGGCGATCCGCCAGATGTCCTTGCGGAAGTAGATCAGCACCGCCAGCTCGGTCCCGATCTGCACCACGGCGGTGAAGGCGGCGCCCGGGTCGCCCCACCCGAACAGCTCGGGGAAGATCCGCAGGTGGGCGCTGCTGGAGATGGGCAGGAACTCGGTCAGTCCCTGGAGCGTCCCGAGGACGACGGCCTTGAGCAGATCCCACACGGGCGCCCACCCTACGGCGAGCCGGGGGCGAGCGGTGGGAACGGGCTGGCTACCGTGGCGCCATGCAGCAGCGAGCAGTCGGCGCCACCGGACTGAAGGTCTCGCGCCTCGGACTGGGCACGATGACCTGGGGACGCGACACCGACGAGCACGAGGCCCGGGACCAGCTGATCGCGTTCGCGGAGGCCGGCGGCACGCTGCTCGACACCGCTGCGGCGTACGGCGGGGGCGCCTCGGAGGAGCTGGTCGGCTCCCTGGTGGGTGATGTGGTCGCCCGCGACGAGGTGGTCATCGCCACCAAGGCCGGCATCACCGCCGGGCGTCACGGGCGCAGCCACGACACCTCGCGGGGCCACCTGCTGCGCAGCCTGGACGCCTCCCTGCGTCGCCTCGGGACCGACCACGTCGACCTCTGGCTCGCCCACGTGTGGAGTGACGACACCCCGGTGGAGGAGACGCTCGCCGCGCTCGACCACGCCGTGGCCACCGGCCGCGCCAGCTACGTCGGGGTGTCGAACTACCGCGGCTGGCAGACCGCGCAGGCCGCCACCTGGCAGCGTGCGGTGCCCGGGCGGACGCCGTTGGCCTGCACCCAGGTGGAGTACTCCCTCCTGGACCGCTCCCCCGAACAGGAGGTGCTGCCCGCAGCGCGTGCGAACGGCTTGGGCCTGCTGCCCTGGTCGCCGCTGGGGCGCGGGGTGCTGACCGGCAAGTACCGCACGGGTACGCCGGCCGACTCCCGCGCCGCCTCGCCGCACTTCGCCGGGTTCGTCGAGCCCTACCTGGGTGACCGCGGCCGCGCCATCGTCGAGGGCGTGGTGAAGGCCGCCGACGGCCTGGGCTGGAGCCCGTTGCAGGTGGCGCTCGTCTGGGTGCGGGACCGACCGGGTGTGACAGCGCCGATCCTGGGCGCGCGGACGGCCGACCAGCTGTACGACAACCTGGGGGTGGAGGAGCTGGAGCTGCCGGCCGAGATCATCGAGGCCCTCGACGACGTCTCCGGGGAGTGAGCATGGGTCGGGTGAACCGTCGCGCCCCGGGACGCGGGGTCGAGTGGGAGTTCGAGCGGGTGACCATCACCCGTGACTTCTCCCGTTCCGTGGTCACCAAGCTGCTCACCGAGCGTGCCGAGCACGGCGGGTGGGAGCTGGACCGGGTCCGGATCGACCACGACGGCACCCGCCGTGTCGTCCTGCGACGCAAGATCATCCGGCAGTGGCGGCCCTCGCCGCTCGCGGTCTGACCG
>CAZRKV010000361.1:0-2307 GCA_964600305.1 uncultured Nocardioides sp.
CCGGGTCAGTCGCTCGATCTCGATGTCGGTCGTCGCCACGAGGCGGAGACTAGCGTCCCGAGCTGGTCATTCAGGACGCCGGCTCCGGGCAGGCTCCGGCTCCGGGTCGCGCGGCAGCCCGAGCAACCGCTCACCGATGATGTTGAGCTGGATGTCGGTCGTCCCGCCCGCGATCGACAGCGACCGCGAGCTCAGGAACCGCCAGGTGGCCGTCTCCCGGTCGTCGGGGCGCACGGAGAGCGCCGCGCTGCCCTGCCACTCCACGGCGGTCTCCCACACCTGCTGGATGTGCTCGACCCCGAGCAGCTTGCTGATGCTGGTCTCGGGACCGGGCTGCAGCTCGTCGACCGAACGCAGCGTCGCGCGCAGGTCGAGGAGCCTCCCTGCCTGGGCCTGGGCGAGCAGCTCGCCCAGCCGCGCCCGGCGGACCTGGTCCCGGGACCCCTCGAACAGCTCCACGAGGACGTCGCCGCCGTCGCCGAGGGCGGAGCCGGTCGTCATCGACACCCGCTCGTTCGCCAGCGTCGTGCGGGCGAGTCGCCACCCCTGGCCGGGTTCGCCGACGAGCATCTCGTCGGGGACGAACACGTCGTCGAGGAACACCTCGTTGAACATCGTCTCGCCGGTCAGCTCCCGCAGCGGACGCACCTCGATGCCCGGGGAGGACATGTCCAGGACGAAGTAGGAGATCCCCTCGTGCTTGGGGGCGGTCGCGTCGGTGCGGGCCAGCAGGATGCCGAAGTCGGCCTCGTGGGCCCGGGAGGTCCACACCTTCTGGCCGGTGACCCGCCAGCCACTCGCCCCGGTCCCGGGATCCTCGGCACGGACCGCCCGGGTCGAGAGCGCGGCCAGGTCGGATCCCGCGCCCGGCTCGCTGAACAGCTGGCACCACACCAGGTCCCCACGCAGGCTCGCCGGGGCCAGCCGTTCCTGCAGGTCCCGGGAGCCGTGCTCGAGCAGGGTGGGCAGCACCCAGTTCCCGATGACCATCTGCGGCGGCTGCAGGTCGGCCGCCGCGAGCTCCTCGTCGATCACCAGCTGGGTCACTGCGTCGGCGGCCTTCCCCCACGGCCGCGGGTAGTGCGGGGCGGTGTACCCGTGCCCGGCGAGGTACGCCGCCTGCTCGCGCCCCGTCATCCGGGTCGCCGGCGCCAGCTCGTCCCGGATCTCCTCACGCACCTCCTCGGCCCGTTCCGGGAGCTCCACCGCGAGGTGGCGGCGTACCCCGGAGACGACCCCCGCCGCCACCCGGCGGTGCCACCGCACCGCGGGACCGTGCACCACCAGCACCGCCTGGGCCCGGCGCAGCCGGAACCCCGCCAGGTGCTCCCAGGTGAAGCCGATGCCGCCGAGGGTGTTGATCAGGTCCTTGGCACAGCTGGAAGCGGCATCCAGGGCGATGCTGCCGGCGACCGCGGCGGCGAGGGCCGCCTCGGCCCGGGGCGTGTGCCCCGCGATCAGGCCGTCGACCGCCCGGGCGGCGTCCCACGCGCACGCCCGCGCCTGCTCGGCCGCGACGAGCATCCGCGCGGTGCGGTGCTTGACGGCCTGGAACTGTCCGATCGGTCGGCCGAACTGCTCCCGCTGCCGGGCGTACGCCGCCGCCTCGGCCGTGCACGCGTCGGCCAGGCCCGAGGCCTCGGCGGCCGCCAGCACCACGGCGACCTCGCTCGGCCAGTGGTCGTCGATGTCGAGCACGTCCGCCTCGTCGACCACCAGGTGCTCCACCCGCACCGTCGCCAGCCGGCGGGTGGAGTCGAGGCTGGGCTGCTCGGTGACCGTGGTGCGACGCCGGTCGATCACCACCCACTCGGTGCCCCGGTCCACGGACACCGGCGCCACCAGCACGTCGGCGAGCACCCCGCAGACCACCTCGGGCACCGTGCCGTCCACCACGAGGCCGTCCCGGACGCGGGACCCGGTCAGCCCGGCCTCCCGCGCCACGGCACCGATGATCGTCCCGTCCGCCAGTCCGGGCAGGTGGCTGCGGTGCCCGGCCGAGGCCAGCATCGCCCCGGCCGCCACGGTCGGCAGGAACGGCCCCGGCGCCAGCGCCCGGCCGAGCTCCTCGGCCACCACGGCCGCCTCGAGCAGGCCGTGCCCGCCTCCCCCGCAGGACTCCGGCAGGTGCAGCGCCAGCAGGCCCTGCTGCCCGAGCTCGGTCCAGAACGGTGGGCGCTGCTCGGTCGGCGCCTCGATGGCGGCCCGGACCACGTCCTCCCCCACGCGCCGCTGCACGAAGGTACGGACGACGTCCCGCAGGTCCTCGTGGTCGCGTCCCAGTCCCAGTGTCATCGGCTCAGTCTG
>CAZRKV010000362.1:0-2243 GCA_964600305.1 uncultured Nocardioides sp.
GCGCCCACAAACGCTTTCGAGGCGTTCTCCTTAGGCCGCTCGGACACGCCACCGCCGGGAAGGCTACCGGATCGGGCCGGGGGCGCGACAAACCCGGTCCCGTCAGGGTTCGGCGGACCACACCCCGGACGTGCCTCGGCGGTGGCTGCCCACCAGGTGGGTGTCGACGATGCCGATCGCCTCCATCAGCGCGAACATCGTAGTCGGCCCGACGAAGGCGAAGCCGCGCCGCCGCAGCTCGCGGGACAGCGCCACGGACTCCTCGGAGACGGTGGGGACCTCGGTCATCGTCCGGGGCGCCGGGGTCCGGGCGGGCCGGAAGGACCACACCAGTCCCGGCAACCCGCCCTCCACGTCCTCGGCGGTGCGCAACCGGACCGTCGCCCGAGCGTTGGTGATGGTCGCCTCGATCTTGCGCCGGTTGCGCACGATCCCGGCCTCGCCCAGCAGGCGTGCGACGTCGTCCTCGGTGAACGTCGCCACCCGGTCGGGGTCGAAGCCGGAGAACGCCTCGCGGAAGGCGGGACGCTTGCGCAGGATGGTCAGCCAGGACAGCCCCGCCTGGAAGCCCTCGAGGCAGATCCGTTCGTACACCCCCTGCTCGTCACGGACCGGCATCCCCCACTCGGCGTCGTAGTACTCCCGCAGCAGCGGGTCGCCCTCCGCCCAGGGCGTGCGCGCCAGCCCGTCCTCCCCGACGACCGGTCCCCCGTCACCCACGACGGTCCCGGTGCTCGCGGAAGAACGTGTCCAGCAGGGCGGTGGACTCCTCGGCGCAGACCCCGGCCAGCACCTCCGGGCGGTGGTTGAGCCGACGGTCCCGCACGACGTCCCACAGCGACCCCACCGCGCCGGCCTTCGGGTCCCAGGCCCCGAACACGATCCGGTCCACCCGCGCCAGGACGGCGGCGCCGGCGCACATCGTGCAGGGTTCCAGCGTCACCACGAGGGTGTGCCCGGACAGTCGCCACTCCCCGAGCGCCCGGGCCGCCGCGCGCAGCGCCACCACCTCGGCGTGGCCGGTCGGGTCGGCCTCGGCCTCCCGCACGTTGCGCCCGGCACCGACCACGGTCCCACCGGCGTCGACGACCACGGCTCCCACGGGGATGTCGTCGGTGGCCAGCGCCGCCCGGGCCTGCTCGAGCGCGTGCCCCATCACGGGCTCCCACGCGGCGTACGGCGCCACCACCGGCTCAGGCGGAGGTGAGGCCGACGACGGCGTCGAAGGAGTCGCCGAACCCCAGGCGGCGGGCGACGTAGGAGAGCGCCTCGTCGGGATAGAGGTCCTCGTCGTCGAGCAGCTGGCCGAGGTCCCTCGCCCCCAGGCCCAGGTCGGTGAGCAGGTCGAGCTCCCCCGCCGGAGCCGGGTCCTCCTCGTCGTCCGGCGTCGGGAGGTGCAGGCGGTCGAGCGCGGACTGGGCCAGCTCCCACTCCTCGGCCGCGGTCACGTCGGAGAGCACCACTCGCACCGAGGTGCCGACCGCGCGGACGAGGATGAAGAAGTCCTCGTCGACCGCGATCATGGCCAGCGCTCCGCCGTCGGAGGGGAACCGGCGCAGCGCGGCCGCCACCGCGTCGACGTCGACGAGGTAGCGGTCGGCGATCTCGGCGACCTGCCAGTCGCCCTCCTCGTGGTAGGCAGCCACGGCGAAGTCGATCGCGTCGAGCTGTTCGGACATGACCCTCCCTCGGCTAGGCACAGGCCATCGAACCCCAGCGTGGCAGACCCCGCGGGGAACGCCAAGTGACTTCGGGTGTCGGCTCCCCCGGCCCCGCCGGAGGCGTGCCCTAGGGTCTGGGCATGCACACCCACGTCGTGGACCACCCGCTCGTCGCCCACAAGCTCACGACCCTGCGGGACGTGCGCACCGACTCCCCGACGTTCCGCCGGCTCGCCGACGAGCTGGTGACCCTGCTCGCGTACGAGGCGACCCGGGACGTCCGCGTCACCCCCGTCGACGTCCGCACACCGGTCGCCACCACCCAGGGCGTGAAGCTCTCCACCCCCAAGCCCCTCGTGGTGCCGATCCTGCGCGCCGGCCTGGGCATGCTCGACGGGATGATGCGGATGGTGCCGACGGCCGAGGTGGGATTCCTCGGCATGATCCGCAACGAGGAGACGCTGCAGCCGTCGACGTACGCCGAGCGGCTGCCCGACGACCTGTCGGGCCGGCAGTGCTACGTGCTGGACCCGATGCTGGCCACCGGCGGCACCCTCGCCACCGCGATCCGGTTCCTCGTCG
>CAZRKV010000363.1:0-2239 GCA_964600305.1 uncultured Nocardioides sp.
GAGCGGATCATCGCCGACCTGACCGACATCCTCGAGAACGAGGCCCGCCAGCGCCAGATCGTGCGCGACGAGCTCACCGAGATCGTCGACCGGTACGGCGACGAGCGGCGTACCCAGATCATCGCGGCGGCCGGGGACCTGTCCATGGAGGACCTGATCCCCGACGAGGACCTCGTCGTGTCGATCACGCGTGGGGGCTACGCCAAGCGAACCCGGGCCGACCAGTACCGCGTCCAGAAGCGCGGCGGCAAGGGCGTCCGGGGCGCGGCACTCAAGGGCGACGACGTGGTGGAGCACCTGATCTCCACCACCAACCACCACTGGCTGTTGTTCTTCACCACCGCCGGTCGGGTCTACCGCACCAAGGCCTACAACCTGCCCGAGGCCATGCGGGACGCCAAGGGTGGCCACGTCGCGGGCCTGCTGAGCTTCCAGCCCGACGAGTCGATCGCCCAGGTACTCGCGATCCGGGACTACGACCAGGCGCCGTACCTCGTCCTGGCCACGAAGGCCGGGCTGGTGAAGAAGACCCGCCTGGCCGACTACAACAGCCCCCGGCAGGCGGGGATCATCGCGATCAACTTCCGCAGCGACGACGACGAGCTGATCGGCGCGGAGCTGGTGGACGCCGACGACGAGATCCTGCTGCTCTCGCGCAACGGGCAGGCGATCCGCTTCCGGGCCGACGACACCCAGCTGCGCCCGATGGGACGCGCCACCGGCGGTGTGACCGGGATGAAGTTCCGCCAGGGCGACTCGCTGCTGTCGATGTCGGTGATCCGGGCGGCCCAGGTCGCCGCCGAGGAGGCGGCCGAGGGGGCCGGCGAGGTGGTCGACGGTGCCGGATCGAGCAGCGCCGTCGAGATCGCCGACGAGCAGCTGCCCGAGGGCGTGCGCCAGCAGTACGTGTTCACGATGACCGACGGCGGGTTCGCGAAGCGGACCCCGATCCCGGAGTACCGCCTCCAGTCGCGGGGCGGCCTGGGGATCAAGGCGATGAACCTCAGCGACGACGACCGCGGCGTCCTCGCCGGCGGCTTCATCGTCGAGGAGGGCGACGAGGTGCTGACCATCACCCAGCAGGGGCAGGTGGTCCGCAGTCCCATCGACGCCGGCATCCGGCCGATGGGGCGCTCCACGAAGGGCGTGAAGTTCGTCAGTCCCCGGAAGGGTGACGCGGTCGCGGTCGTGGCCCGTTCGGTCGAGGCCAAGGTGGCCGAGGAGGTCGACGAGGCGGACGAGGGCGCCGAGCCGGAGGAGGCCGACGGGACCGGGACGGCGGACCCGCAGGAGGTGAGCGGGGACGAATCCATCCAGCAGGGTGCAACAATCGACTCCGATTCCGACGCCGGTCCCGACGCGGACGCCGACCGGGACCCCGAGACTCCGGGAGATGAGGGCTGATGGCCGATCGCTCTACGGGTACGCCGCGCAGCGGCGCCGAGCGCCCAGCGAAGCCGCCGGGCGGGGACGAGACCGCCGTCCGGCCCCGGTTCAAGGAACGTGTGGAGGCCGCGGTCTCCCGGGCGACCGAGGAGCACAAGGCCAACGCCACGGCCGAGAAGGGCGACGCCACCTCGGTCGGACAGGGGCGGGCCGCCCCCGCCCGGGAGGACAGCACCCGCCGCTCGACCCCCGTGCCCAGGACCGCGGCGTCCCAGCACGGGGGGAGGGTCCGCCGGGCCCGGCTGCGGCTCACCCGGGTGGACCCCTGGTCGGTGATGAAGACCGCCTTCCTGCTCTCGGTCGCGTTCGCGATCGTGACGGTGGTGTCGGTGTTCATCGTCTGGTCGGTCCTGGGGGCCGCCGGGGTCTGGGAGTCGATCAACGCCGCGGTGTCCGACGTCATCGGTGGCGAGGAGGCCTCCGGCTTCGACATCGAGAACTACCTGGGCATGTCCCGAGTGCTCGGGTTCACGATGCTGGTCGCCGTGGTCGACATCATCCTGCTCACCGCGATCGCGACCCTGGGCGCCTTCCTCTACAACATGGCCGCGGCCCTGCTCGGCGGCGTCGAGGTCACCCTGACGGAGGACCCCCGCTGAGGCAGTCCGGGGGCCGGGGCCTCGCCGCCCCCGTCTTGGGTCGGCCGAACACGGTGCGGTAGTCTTCCCGCTTGGTCGTCCCGTGCGACCGAGGGTCGACCCGCGTCGATCCCGGGCCTATAGCTCAGACGGTTAGAGCGCTTCCCTGATAAGGAAGAGGTCACTGGTTCAAGTCCAGTTAGGCCCACCGTCAC
>CAZRKV010000364.1:0-2239 GCA_964600305.1 uncultured Nocardioides sp.
TCCCGACCGGCTCACCCACCCGCTGGTGCGGGACCGGGTCGAGGACGGCGGCAACGGCGAGCTCCGCGCGGCCTCCTGGCCCGAGGCGTTCGCCGTGGCCGCGCGTGGTCTGGCCGCGGCCGGGCCCACCGGCGTGCTCACCGGGGGCCGGCTCACCGCCGAGGACGCCTACGCCTACAGCAAGTTCGCCCGGGTGGGCCTGGGCACCAACGACATCGACTTCCGCGCCCGCCCCCACTCCGAGGAGGAGGCGGCGTTCCTCGCCTCCGAGGTGGTCCTGCGCGGTGCCGACGAGGGCGGGGTCTCCTACGTCGACCTCGAGCGGGCGCCGTTCGTCCTGCTCGCGGGCCTGGAGCCCGAGGACGAGGCGGGCATGATCTTCCTGCGGCTGCGCAAGGGCTACCGCCAGCACGGCACGCGGGTGGCCTCGATCGCGCCGTACACCTCCCGGGGGCTGCGCAAGATGGGCGGCCGGCTGTTGCCCACGGCCCCCGGCGAGGAGACCGAGGTCCTCCAGCGGCTGGTCGAGGAGGCCGACGAGGTCGGCCTCGGCGAGCGCGCGGTCATCCTGGTCGGCGAGCGACTCGCGACGGTCCCCGGAGCGCTCTCCGCGGCCGCCGAGCTGTCCCGTGCCACCGGCGCCCGGATGGCCTGGGTGCCGCGGCGCGCCGGTGACCGGGGCGCGGTGGAGGCCGGGTGCCTGCCCAACCTGCTGCCGGGGGGCCGGCCGGTGACCGACGCCACCGCGCGGGTGGACGTGGGCAGCGCCTGGGGCGTCGGCTCCCTGCCCGCGCAGCCCGGTCGCGACGGCGACGGCATCGTCGGCGGCCTGGTCTCCGGCGAGCTCGGGGGCCTCGTGGTGGGCGGCGTCGACCCCGACGACACCGCGGACCCGGCGGCGACCCGCGCCGCGATCGAGGCGGCGCGGTTCGTGGTGAGCCTCGAGCTGCGGCAGAGCGACGTCACCCGCGAGGCCGACGTGGTCTTCCCCGTGGCGCCGGTGAGCGACAAGCCGGGCATGTTCGTCAGCTGGGACGGGCGGGTGCGCGCCTTCGACGCCGTCTTCAGCAACCCCGGGTCGCTGCCCGACCTGCGCGTGCTGGCCGGGATCGCCGAGGAGCTCGGCCGACCGCTCGGCTTCCGCACCGTCGAGGACGTGCGGCACGAGATGGAGCAGCTCGGCCCCTGGGACGGCGACCTCGCCGCCCCGGCGCCCCCGCCCAAGCCGGTCCGCCGGCGGGTGCTCAAGACCAAGCTCACCCTCGCGACCTGGAAGCAGATGATCGACAACGGCACCATGCAGGACGGCGACCCCGCCCTGCGGGAGACCGCCCGGCGGGCCGTCGCCCGGGTGCCGCGGGAGACCCATGAGATGCTGCGCGGAGCGGCCCGGGTGACCCTCACCGGCGACCGGGGCCAGGTCACGCTGCCGGTCGAGGTGGCGGACCTGCCCGAGGGCGTGGTGTGGGTGCCGGCCAACTCGTTCGGCAACGGTGTGCTGGCCGACCTGTCCTCGCCCGGGGGCATGGTCTCGGTGAGGGGGGAGTCCCGGTGATCTCGACCGGCTCGATGATCTCGACAGGCTCGCTCACCGGGGCTGACCTGGTCCCCCTCGCCGCGGGCGCAGACAACCTGGAGGCCTTCGGCAACGACCCGGTGTGGCTGGTGATCGTCAAGGCGGTCGCGCTCTTCGGCATCCTGGTCGTGCTCACCCTGTTCAACATCTGGTTCGAGCGCCGCGTCGTGGCCCGGATGCAGCACCGGGTCGGCCCCAACGTGCACGGACCCTTCGGCCTCCTGCAGTCCCTGGCCGACGGCGTGAAGCTGGCGCTGAAGGAGGACCTCACGCCCAAGGCGGCGGACAAGGTGGTCTTCCTCCTCGCGCCGGTGCTGATCGTGATCCCGGCCTTCGTGACCTTCGCCGTGATCCCGTTCGGCCCCGAGGCCAGGCTGCCGTTCTCCGACATCACCACCCCCCTGCAGCTGACCGACATGCCGGTCGCGGTGCTGTTCATCCTGGCGATCGCCTCGATCGGCATCTACGGCATCGTCCTCGGCGGCTGGTCCTCCGGGTCGACGTACTCGCTGCTGGGCGGCCTGCGCTCGAGCGCCCAGATGATCTCCTACGAGGTCGCGATGGGCCTGGCGCTGATCGCGGTGTTCGGGTACGCCGGCTCCCTGGCCACCTCCGCGATCGTCGAGGCCCCGTCGGGCTGCTGGGTCGCGCGGAGCCTGATCC
>CAZRKV010000365.1:0-2219 GCA_964600305.1 uncultured Nocardioides sp.
GGACCACCCGCTCATGAACTCTCACTCTAGGGCGGCGAATGCCGGACGGAAAGTAGGACGACAAGACATCGCACGTGCGCCGAGCCGACGCGAGCATTCCTCACGACACAGGGAACGCTGACGGCGTTCGATGAGCTTCGGAGGTCCGAGCGAGGTGTCCTCGGGATGCGGAGCAGGTGCTCAGGAGGACGGCGGGCATGCGAGGCGAGGATCGATGTCGTCCGGGGTCGGTGAGGCATCCGGTGGGATCGGGTGGTGCGCGGTGGACGGCGCGGGTGCCGGTGCGGTCGACGACGAGCTCGTGGCCATGGGGTGTGGTCCACCAGACCACCCCTGGCTCCACCACAGCGGGGTCGTAGGCCAGGTGGGTCTTCAACCGGTGGTGGTGACGACACAGCGGGATCAGGTTGCACGAGCAGGTGGCCCCGCCACCGTCGTCCCGTTCGGGGTCGTGGGCCACGAGGTGGTCGAGGTCGCACCTGCGGGCGGGACGGTGGCAGAACGGGAAGAGGCAGTGCCGGTCGCGCTCGGTGACCTGGCGGGCGAGCCAGGCGGTGGGGCGGTAGGCCTCGGTCTGGTCGTGGGCCCCGACGTCGAGGACCGGCAGCACGGTCAGGTCCGACGTCTCTCGACCGCACCACTGGGCGGCCCGTTCGGTGAGCGTGGACAGGGTGGAGGCCGGATCGCTCGACTCGACACTGGCGACGGGGTCGGTGAACCCGAGCGCGGCCTCGGAGAGCCGTACGACCAGCTCCGTGGACTGGCGTCGCGCCTGCTTGCCGGGTCGACGCCGCCGGGTCGGCCGACCCTCGGGCCGATGCTCGGGCGCGGTGTCGAGGAGCTCCTGGGCCCGCTCGGGGTGAGCCACGATCCCCAGCGCCTTGGCGCGGCGTACCTGAAGGGAGGCATCCGCAACCGGGTCCTCGCCCTCCGCGAGGCGGTCCGCGATCGTCGAGAGCACCTGGTCGAGGTCCTGGAGGTCGACGTAGTCGGCCTTGGCATCCATGAACCCCAGGCCGGCGTGGCCGATCACCTCGGGGTCGAAGTGCACGTGCTGGGAGTCCAGCTGCTCCAGGCTGGCGGCCTCGACCTCGTCGGGATAGAGCCGCAGCATCGCCTCGTCCAGCAGTCGCTTCAGGGCGACGAACCCGATCCGGTCCGCCCGCGGCGCCACCGCGGTGTCGATCGCCGCCACGACATCATCCGGCGCCCCGGCGACCTCCGCCGCGACCATCCGCGCCCGGAACACCGGCACCTCGCCGGCCCGGATCCGGGCGTACAACCGGGGGAGGCGATGGCGCAGCACCAGCCCGTCGCGCAACCACCCCTGACCCGCCCGCGCGGAGATCCCGGCGGCCACGGCGAATCCCGCCCCGGCCTCCCAGGCCAGGCTGGGCAGCCCCGCCCAGGCCGGGTTCCCCTCACCCGGGAAGTCATCGGGGTCCAGGCCCACGAAGTGCGCCGCCAGGGCCTCGTCCGGCACCTCCTCGACCGGCACCGGCAACCCGGTCACCTCATCGAGCTCCGGATGGGCATCGGCCCACGCCACCGCCAACAGGAGCACGTCCCGCTGCGCGGCCTCCTCGGCCGCACGCCGCTGGCGCACCCGGTCCGCCAGCCCGGAGACCGAGAGGTCCTCGACCGCGGGAGCGGCAGCGGGGACGGAATCCATGACGGCATGATACTCGAATGTTTGTTCGAGTACGACTGGTGATCGACTTCCCGGTCATGAACTCGTGCCCCGGACACGGGCCCATATAGCTGCCGTGCCCGGCAGTGGGCGGGCTAGAAATCGTGGGCGGCATCGGCAGTACCCGGCTCGTGCCGGTGGAACCGCGCCAGGTGCAGCCGCCGGGACAGCCGGATCGTCGGCCGGATCAACAGCTCGACGCTGCCCAGAACGAACAACCAGGCGCTGGCGAGAGCCAGCGTGTCGAAGAAGAGGAACACGCTGCCCAGGAGGAACCAGATACCGCTCAGCAGGTCATTGATGATGCTGAGGACCTCGTAGCGCTGACGGATCACCAGCTCGTCGTGGCCGAAGTGCAGCACCTTGGTGCCGTTGCCGCCGTCGCCGGCTGAGGAGGTGGTCGACATTGTTCGCGCTCCCTTGCGCCCGTCAGACCTGACGCCGACCGCCAGGCGGTCTCCTGGATTCGCCGAGTCCAGGCAGCTCACCCACGCTCGCGGAGGTACCTCCCGAAGTGCGGGACCGTGAA
>CAZRKV010000366.1:0-2213 GCA_964600305.1 uncultured Nocardioides sp.
GTCGTCGTTGGCGTGGACACCGCTGGTGATGTCGTCCAAGCGCTCCTCGATCCGGCCCACCCGCTGCTCCAGGGCAGCCAACTGCTGCATGGAACGGTGATGGTCCAGCTCTCGCTGACGCAGCCCGTGCAACTCAGGCTTGAGCTCGTGGCCGAGTCGGTCCACGGTCTTGCCGAGGCGCGACACCCGGTCGCGCAGCGACTGCATCCCGGTCTGCGTCTTCTGCGTCCGCTCCGCCACCCGGTCGATACGGTCCCGCTGCTTCGCTAGCCGCTCACGTTGGCGTTCCAGGGCCCGGGCTTGACGGGCGGTCTCACGCTCGAGCGTGTCCAGACCCTCGGTACCCGTGACCCTGCGGATCCGGGCCCGGATCCCCGTCGATCTTCCGTTCACCATCACTCCAGTAGTCGCATGCTGCCGTCGTCGATCCAACCACGAAGGAGGTCGGCCTCGCGGTCCAGGTGGTGCAGGTCGTTCACCCGCGTCGTACCACCCGCGTGGTGGCCCCATTCCACCTGCTCACGGTCCTCGATGAACGAGAACCCAGTAGCAACGAGCTCGGCTTCTGGGAACAGTTCATGAGCCAGGAAGAGTGCGGTGGTGCCCGTGGTGGGTATGAGCGAGAGCGGCTCCCGGTCGGGCCAGAGCCAGTCGGCCAGTCGGCTGGTCACGACCGCGTTCGGGACTGGCATCGCCCCCAGGTCCGCGGGCCAGTGAGCGGCCGTGTCGCGAATGCGACGGAAGTTCGTGAACCCCGCCTGCATGAGCAGGTACGCGCGCTTGCGGTAGTCCTGGAAGACCCAGGGGGTGAACCGGGTGCTGCGACTGAGGAGCACGACATGGCAGGTACTGCCAAGGATGGGAGGCGTTCCGGGCTCATCCAGGACCAGGGAGTTCGAACGGATCACCAAGTCGCACGAGTCCAGTTCTGCCGCGCGCTCCTCGTTTGGCTCCAGAGGAGCGTTGCCCACGACGCCCACCTTGCGCACCGGCTGACTGGCTGCGTAACTCCGCATGTAGGCGCCGAGGAGCTCCCACATCTCGGTGTAGGAGTTCTCGATCGCTGATCGCACGGGAAGGATCATGTCATCAGGGGTCGTCCCACAGCCACTGCGGGAGGGCCTCAGGAGTCCGACCCGCGCTGCAGCCACCGAAGGAGGGCAGGGGCATCGCGCTGCCGCTGCCGCTGCGCCCGCACCTGCGCCTCCAGCGCAGCGACCCGCGCGCGCTGCCTGGCTACACGCTTCCGTAGTCGGGCGATTCTGCGCCCCCGTTTCTCGGAGACCTTGTGAACCCTCTTCTTGACCTCGGCCTTGGTGTGGTCGAACGAGAGCGCCACGGCTTCGTTGAACATCTGGTCGTACTCCTCCCGCAGCTGGTCGAGGCGCTGCATCGCACTCGCGTCAACGGGGTGCTCCACCATCCGAGAGACCAGCTGCCATACCTCCTCCCCCATGGCTCGGAGGTAGCCGGGGACGTTCAGGTCATCCCACGTCAGGCGTGACCGGCGCAGGTCGACGTCGATGAAGTCGTCGACTTCGTGATGCCGTCGGGAGGTCAGGTCGGCGTTGAAGTGCAGTTCGAGCTGATCACCCACCCGCCCCAGAGAGGTACGCCAGTCGCTCACCAGGTCCGGGTATCGGATGAACGCGCGCGGGATGGGGCGACCGGCCTGCTCGGTCAGCAGAGCGGCGTTGATCCAGCCCGCGACGTTCGAGGTCTCCTTGACCTGGCGCATCGTCTCGGTCCGCTTGCTGCCGTAGGCGATGTCGCGGGAGCCCACCACTTCAGCCGGGTGACGGAGCGCCGTCAGGAGCCGGAGGTCGACCCCAAGATCCCTGGCCACGTCCTTCCACAACGACAGGAACCAGAACGCGTGCGGATCCTTGATCACCAGTGGCGCGTCGTCGAGCTGCTTGCCCAACCACCGGCGCAGCTGGTCACGGATACCCTCGTCCGCCAGCAGCTCCTCGACGAGGAACACCGCACCTGGCCGTGCGTCGATGTTGTGGATCGCCAGGGAGGCGAGGCGCCGTCGGTGGAAGCCGATCACCCACCGCGGCTCGTAGAACCCCTTGGGGTTGGAGGGCATCGCGGGCACCTCGGGCTGTGGTACGTGCAGCCCGAGTCGCTTGAGTGAGCCGGCCAGGGAGCTGGTCCCACTGCGACCGGAACCGGTGACCAGCAGGACCACGGGCCGCCCGGATGCGTCT
>CAZRKV010000367.1:0-2208 GCA_964600305.1 uncultured Nocardioides sp.
CAGCTGTGGCTGGGGTCCACCCGCTCGTAGCGGCGGCGCTTCCCCTCGCCCACCTTCTGGCGGAGCATCCCGTAGTGCTCCATGTAGTTGACGACCTCGAGCAGCGAGAAGCCGACGACCGCCTGGATCACCAGGTAGGGGAGCACGCCGATGCCGAAGGCGAGGAGCACGCCGCCCCACAGCACGACCGACATCAGCCACGAGTTGAGCACGTGGTTGCCGAGGCGGAACGGGTGGTTCCTGCGCCGGGCGTAGCGGCGCTTCTCCTGGCGCCAGGCCGACCTCAGCGACCCCCACACCGTGCGTGGCCAGAACGCGTAGAAGCTCTCTCCCAGCCGGCTCGAGGCGGGGTCCTCCGGGGTGGCGACCCGGACGTGGTGGCCCCGGTTGTGCTCGATGTAGAAGTGGCCGTAGAAGCTCTGGGCGAGGGCGATCTTGGACAGCCAGCGCTCGTGGCTCTCCTTCTTGTGCCCCAGCTCGTGGGCGGTGTTGATCCCGATGCCGCCGACACACCCGATCGAGATCGCCAGCCCGACCTTGTCCAGCACCGACAGCGGCTCGTCGAGCATCCCGAACGGGTTGCCCCCGGCGATCAGCCACATCGCGCCGATGAATCCGGCGTACTGGATCGGCAGGAACAGGTAGGTGATCCAGCGGTAGTAGCGATCACCCTCGAGCTGCTCGATCACGTCGTCGGGCGGGTTGGACCGGTCGAGCCCGGCCACGAGGTCGATCCCCGGCACGATCCCCAGGATCACGATCGGGCCGATCCACAGCCAGGCCGACCACCCGGTGAGGGCGTAGCCGCCGAACGCGATGAAGGCCAGGGACGGCACCACCAGCCCGATCAACCAGAGGTAGCGCTTCCGGTCCTTCCACTGCCCGACCGAGGCCTCGGGCACGGTGCCGCTGGTGCGTTCCGCCATGACTCTCCTTGCACGCGTGGTGACCCGCATCTCTTTACAAGAGCATAGGAAGTGTCAAGCCACGATGGCAAGGGCGGGTACGGATCAGGCGTTCTCGCAGCGGAAGGGCATGAAGTCGCTGAGCAGCAGCACCGGCATCAGCACCATGTTGAGCAGCGGCGCCATCACGTCCTCGCTCTCGGTGGTGAGCGCGACCCCGTTCGAAGCGTCCGCGCAGGCCGCCCCCAGCAGCAGGGTGAGGACGATGGCGAACGCCACCCCGCCCCACGGAGCGGTCATGCCCAGTGCGAACCCGAGGCCGACCAGGACCAACGCCTGGACCAGCAGCTGGGTCATGTTCGAACTGGGAGACCAGCGGCTTCAGCAGCGGACCGAAACAGCTGCAGCTACAGCACCGGCTGCAGCACCGGCATCAGCCCGCTACTTGTCCAGGTGCGAGCTACGGCCGCTGATCGCCTCGGCCACCCGGCGGGGCACCTCGGTGTCGAAGACGCTGGGGATGATGAAGCTGCGGTTGAGCTCCTCGTCCTTGACCACGTGGGCGAGCGCGGTCGCGGCCCGCAGCAGCATGTCCGGGGTGATCTCCGAGGCGCGGGCATCCAGCAAGCCGCGGAAGACGCCGGGGAAGGCGAGCACGTTGTTGATCTGGTTCGGGTAGTCCGACCGGCCGCTGGCGACCACGGCCGCCCGCTTTCCGGCCTCGACCGGGTCGATCTCCGGGTCGGGGTTGGCGAGCGCGAAGACCACGGGGTCCTCGTTCATGTCCTCGATCCAGTCCGGCTCCAGCAGGCCGGGCCCGCTGACCCCGATGAACACGTCCGCGCCGCGCAGGCCCTCCTGCAGCGACCCGCTGACGCCGCGGGGGTTGGTGCGCCGCGTCAGGTCGCGCTTGGCCGGGGACAGCTCCTCCATGTCGCCGCAGAGGCAGCCCTCCCGGTCCCACACCACGACGTCCTCGGCTCCCCCGGCCAGGAGCAGGTCGACGATCGCCGTACCCGCCGCACCGGCGCCCGCGACCACGATCCGCACCTCGCCCAGCTGCCGGTCCAGGATGCGCAACGCGTTGGTGAGCGCCGCCAGGACGACGATGGCGGTGCCGTGCTGGTCGTCGTGGAAGACCGGGATGTCCAGGCTCTCCCGGAGCCGCCGCTCGACCTCGAAGCACCCCGGCGAGGCGATGTCCTCGAGGTTGATGCCGCCGAACCCGGGCGCGATCATCTCCTCGGCGCGGACGATCTCGTCGGGGTCCTGGGATGACAGGCAGATCGGCCAGGCGTCGATG
>CAZRKV010000368.1:0-2192 GCA_964600305.1 uncultured Nocardioides sp.
GCGCCGACTTCGTGACCACGGCGGTCCGCACCGGGTCCCGGGACCCGGCCGGCCACGACGCCCTGTCGCTGCTGGTGATCGAGACGGGCACGCCCGGCGTCGAGGTCACCCGCAGCCTGCAGAAGATGGGGTGGCACTGCTCGGACACCGCCGAGCTGGCCTTCACCGGGGTGCGGGTGCCGGCCGCCAACCTGGTGGGCGCGGAGGACACCGGCTTCTACCTGATCGCCGAGCAGTTCGTCGCGGAGCGGATCGCCCTCGCCGTGCACGGCTACGGCATCGCGGCCCGGTCGCTCGGCCTCGCGGCGGCGTACGCCCGGGAGCGGGAGACCTTCGGTCGGCCGCTCACCTCGCGGCAGGTGGTCCAGCACCAGCTGGTCGAGATGCACCAGCAGGTCGAGGTCGCGCGCGCATACACGCACCGGGTGGTGGAGCAGAGCATCGCCGGGCACTCCGTGATCGCCGAGGCCTGCCTGGCCAAGCAGACCGCGGTCGAGACCGCCGTCGCCGTCACCGACATGGCCGTCCAGATCCACGGCGGGTCCGGCTACATGCACGGCACCGAGGTCGAGCGCCACTACCGCGACGCCCGGATCCTGCCGATCGGCGGCGGGGCCACGGAGGTGCTGACCGACCTGGCCGCCCGACTCCTCGGGTACGCCTGAGGCCGCGGGAGGGGATCGCCAGTGACACCGATGAGCGGCGAGGTCACCGTCGAGATGCACGCCCCGCCCGCGCGGGTGTGGGACCTGGTCTCGGACGTGACCCGGATCGGGGAGTTCAGCCCGGAGACCTTCGAGGCCGAGTGGACCCGCGGGTACGACGGCCCGGAAGTGGGCGCCACGTTCCGCGGCCACGTGAAGCGCAACGGCGTGGGGCCGGTCTACTGGGCGCCGTGCCAGGTGACCGCCTGTGAGCCCGAGCGGCTCTTCGAGTTCACGGTGCTGGCCGGCGGGCGGGTCAACAACTGGGGGTACCGGCTCGAACCGACCACGAACGGCACCCGCGTGACCGAGTACTTCCGACTGGAGCCGCGCCCCCTGCTGCGCGCCTACTGGCTCGTCCTCGGGCGGCTGCGGGGCCGGACGAACGAGCGCGGGATGCGCACCACCCTGGAGCGGATGCGGTCCGTCGTCGAGCGGGAGGAGGCCCGATGAGCGAGACCGTGCAGTCCGGGACGACGGACGAGCGGGCCCCGACCTCGCACCGGGAGGCGATGCTGGCCAAGCTCGCCGACCTCGACGCCGAGCAGGCCAAGGCGGTCGCCGGCGGCGGCGAGAAGTACGCCGACCGGCACCACGCCCGCGGACGGTTGCTGCCCCGGGAGCGGATCGAGCTGCTGGTCGACCCGGGCAGTGCCTTCCTGGAGCTCTCGCCACTGGCGGGGTGGGGCACCGACCACACCGTCGGCGCGTCGGTGGTGACCGGCATCGGGGTCGTCGAAGGCACCGAGTGCCTGATCACCGCGAACGACCCGACGGTCAAGGGGGGCGCCTCCAACCCGTGGACGGTGAAGAAGATGTTCCGCGCCGCCCAGGTCGCGGAGGAGAACCACCTGCCCACGATCTCCCTGGTCGAGTCCGGGGGCGCCGACCTGCCCAACCAGGCCGAGATCTTCATCCCGGGCGGCAAGCTGTTCCGCGACCTCACCCGCGCCAGTGCCCGGCGCCAGCCCACGATCGCCCTGGTCTTCGGCAACTCCACCGCCGGCGGGGCCTACGTGCCGGGGATGAGCGACTACACGGTGATGGTCCGCGAGCAGGCCAAGGTGTTCCTTGGCGGCCCGCCCCTGGTGAAGATGGCGACCGGTGAGGAGGCCGACGACGAGTCGCTCGGCGGGGCGGAGATGCACGCCCGGACCTCGGGGCTGGCCGACTACCTCGCCGAGGACGAGCAGGACGCGATCCGGATCGGACGCCGGATCCTGGCGCGCCTGAACCACCGCAAGGCCGACCGGACGTCATACGTCCCGGCCGCCACCACGGACGCGCCGTACGACGTCCCGGGGGTGGTCACCTACGCCGAACCCGACGCCGACCCCGACGGGCTGCTGGACCTGGTGCCCAGCGACCTCAAGGAGCCGTTCGACCCCCGCGAGGTCATCGTCCGCGTCGTCGACGGCACCTCCGAGCACAACGCCCGGGCCTTCGACGAGTTCACGCCGCTCTACGGACCCTCGCTGGTGACCGGCT
>CAZRKV010000369.1:0-2181 GCA_964600305.1 uncultured Nocardioides sp.
GGCCCGGCCCGCCGTGGAAGCGCACCTCGCCCATCTTCTTGCGCCCGATGGGGGTACGCCGGGTGAGCACGTGCTTGAACGCCGACATCGCCAGGGGCAGCAGGACGTGCGCCCGGGGCGACTCGAGGCGGAACGGCACCTGCCCGCAGTCCCGACCGACCAGCGTGGTCGGGTGGTCGGCGGAGACCTCGAGGGCCAGGTCGCACCCGGAGTGGGCCGCCCCGACCACCAGCACCCGGCCGGGCTGGAGATCTGCCGGGCCGTGGTACTCGCTGGAGTGCAGCTGCCGGATCCCCGGGTCGAGGTGCTCGGCGGCCTCCGGGACGTACGGCGTGCGGCCGAAGGTGCCGGTCGCGACCACGACGTTGTCGCAGGTGATCGTGCCGTCGCCCACGGTCACCTCGAAGCCGTCCCCCGCGGCGGCGACCCGGTCGACCCGGACGCCGGTGCGGACCGGCAGGTCGTGCTCGGCGGCGTACTGCTCGAGGTAGGCGGCCACCTCGTCCTTGTCGGGGAAGTGCCAGGGGTCGGCGGGGAACGGCAGGCCGGGGAGGCCGTCGTACTTCGCCGGGGTGTAGAGCGTGAGCGAGTCGTAGTGGCTGCGCCAGTTGTCGCCGATCCGCTCGTTCGCCTCGAGGACCAGGCACTCGCGTCCCATCTGCGTGAGGTGGTACCCGGTCGCCAGGCCGGCCTGGCCGGCTCCGACGATCAGGGTCTCCACGTGCTGGGTGATCATGGCTTCTCTCCTTGGGGTGGTGGTGTGGTCACGGTCGGGACGCGTCGAGGAAGTCGCGGACCGGCCGGGCCGCCGCGTTGGTGAGGGTCCCGGCGGTGCCGGGGCGACTCCCCGCGGCTGATCCGGTGCTGATTGCCGTGAGCGACGCTAGGAGCGGGCCGCCCCTGGCCGCGTCGGACCGGATGCCCATCTCACCTGCCCCCGGATGGGTGGATCGACCCATGCGGTCGCCGCACGGCCAGGTGGTGCGCTTCCGGACCACGGGGTCGTGAGCGCCTGCGTGATCGGAGGTTCAGGTGTCGCAGGAGGAGTCTGCGGTGCCGAGGAGGACCGGCAGGTCGGTGACGGTGAGGTCGTGCGAGGCGAGCGTGTCCTGGGCCACGACGGTCGGGTCGACGGTGAGCCAGCCCCCCTCGGAGGCACACCCGGAGTCCCGGAACACCACGCGGACGTCCACCAGCTCCTCGCCCCCGGGCTCGAGCGACCAGCCCAGGTCGGCGACCGCTTCGATGTCGTCTGCCGGGACCCCGACGTCACCGATGTGCGTGACCTCGAAGCCGCGCTCCGGGTCCTCGACGACGGTCACATCATGCCCCACCTGGGACCAGAACGGGTGTCGATGGGACCCCCGGGGAGCCGATGTACGCCGTCGTCGCGGCGGCCCCTCAGGACCGGGACTCCTCCCCGACCGTGCGCTCGCCCTGACCACGCCCTCGCGGGCGGACGACCAGGGGAACCACCCCCAGGGTCGCGACCGCGGCCACGAGCACGAGCATCGTCGGCAGCCCGGCGAGGGGGATGAGCACGCCCATCACCGCAGGCGCCGCGACCGAGGCGATCGCGCCCACGACCAGCGCCATGGTGAAGCCGTCACCGGGACGGTCCGGCATCACCTGCGCCGTCCAGATCGCCGCCAGTGACGAGCCCACCATGTACCCCATGCCGAGCAGGACCGCGGAGACCAGCGTCAGGGGCAGCGACGTACGCCCCAGGGCGAGCAGGACGAGCGCCCCACTGACCACGCACACGCTGCCCACCCCGACCACGGGCGCTCCGACCGCGTGCGTCATCCGGCCGGTGCCCAACCCGACGAGTCCGCCGATGCCGATGAGAGCGAACAGGAGGGGCGCCGCCGTGGCTCCCAACCCGCCGCCCCGGGCCGCCTCGCTGGCGTAGGTGAAGTAGATGGTGATCGCGGCGAAGTAGAGCACGGCGAACACCAGGGGTGGGACCATGACCCGGCGCCAGGGCGACCTCCGGGGAGCATCCTCGCCACCGTGCCGAGCGTCCAGCCGAGGCACGGCCCGCAGGTTGACGAGGGCGGCCACCGCAGCGGCCACCGCGATCCCCGCCCAGGTCCACCGCCACGACGTGAACGTGCCGAGCAGGCCCAGGCCCGACACGACAGCGTCATGCCCTGGGGAACACTGACCGTGAACCTGGTC
>CAZRKV010000370.1:0-2131 GCA_964600305.1 uncultured Nocardioides sp.
CCGCCACGCCCAGGCCGACCACGACGACGTCGGCCGTGAGGGCACTCATCGGGCGTCCTCACGGTCGGCGACCATGGTGTCCTTGACCTGGGTCTGTGTTCTCATGTGCGTCTCCTTCGGACGGTGCCCGATCCGGGCCGGGCCGGGCCGGGTGGACGTGAGGGCGTGGTACGACGGGCCGTCGTCCCCGTCCTCGAGGCCGCCAGGGCGTCCGTGAGCTGTTGCACGGTGGGCGCCCCGGAGGCCCCCTCGTCGGTCCGGTAGACGCGGCAGGAGAGACCGGGGGTGGCGTCCGGCTCCCGGAAGGGGTCGGCCCCGTCGATGAGGACGGTGGGTGACCCGGTGAAGTGCCAGCGCTCGGCGTCCTCGGGGGTGGTGACGAGGACGTGCTCGATCTCGACATCCTCCTGCCCGGTCGCGCGGAGGGCCCGGCGGAGGTGCTCCTCGGCGTCCGCTCTGTGGGGGCAACCGTCGAAGTACAGGAGCTGGACCTGCACACGTCCCTCCGGAGGGGAGCCCGGGCGCTACCTCTCGTCCGCGTCGCGGACCAGGGTCACCGGTGAGCGAGGTGCGGCGCGCAACGCGGCAGGACGCGCCTGGCGCTGGTGCGCCGCGTGGAGGTTCTTGAGCTGCGCGTGGGTGGCCCCGCGGTGGGCGGGGTGGTGGCCGATGTAGTTCGGGCACTCCGGGACCAGGCACGGACCGAAACCGTGAGCATCGGCGAGGTGTGCGGCGTCCACGAGTTCATCGTGCCCGAGTTCTCCCGAAAGCGACAGCACTTCGGATGATCGGCCGGCCGCCGGCTCCAGCTCCGCCGGACCCCGGGCCACGCCTCCTCCCTTGCCGGGTGTGGCGTCACCGCAGGTCGGACTCGTCCGCGGGTGCGATGTTCTGGTGGAGCCGGAAACGGTTGTCGGGGTCCAGCCGGCGCTTGAGCAGGGCGAGCCGCCGGTGGTTCTCGTCGCCGTGGGCGGCCTGCACCGATGCCGCCCCGTCCTCCAGGAAGCCGGGGAAGTTGAGATACTCCCGACCGGTGGAGGCGTCCCGGAACGCGTCGGTGCAGGCCCGGGCCCAGGTGATGTTGGCCTCGTCGTCGGCGGCGTGCTCCCAGTTGGCCTCGATCCCGAGCAGGAAGGCCTCGCTGCGGTCTCCGAACGCGGTGGCACCTGCCGGGACGGCCGCCATGGCACCGCCGAGGTGCCAGAGGTCGATCGTGGACAGCGGCGACGGCTGCGTGCGGGCCCACTCGGCGGTCAGGGCGTTCACCTCCGGGGTGAGGTCCGCGAGGTGCAGGGACTTCCAGTAGTACCGCAACCCGTCCGGGTAGTCCTCGTCGAAGAGGCACTGCAGATCCAGGTAGGGCATGGGGCCGCTGAGGCCGGCGATGGGTTCGGCCAGGGCCCGCACGGGAGCGACCAGCTCCTCGCCCAGGTCGAGGTCGGAGGCGGCGCAGGCCACCACCATCACGCACGGGTCACCCCAGCTGCCCTCGGGGAAGTCGTCGGCGTCCGGGACGGCACCGCACATCACCAGCGAGGTGACGTCGTCGGACAGGTGCTCCGTCCACGCTCGGTACCGGCGCAGGACCTCCTCGGCGTGCTCGACCGGGTAGACCGCGAACGCGACGTACACGTCGGGGCCGACCGGGTGGAGCCGGTAGGTGAAGTCGGTAACGACACCGAAATTCCCGCCGCCACCACGCAGTGCCCAGAGCACCTCGGGCTCGACCTCGTCGTCGATCCGGCGGGCGGCGCCGTCGGCGGTGACGAGGGTGGCCGCCACCAGGTTGTCGCACGCCAACCCGTGCTTGCGGCGCAGCCAGCCGATCCCGCCGCCCAGAGTGAGAGCACGAGCCGAGCGCACGGCTGATCGACACCGTGAACGACCGGGCCCGCCCCCACGTTCGGCCACGAAGCGGCGCGCCTGGACACCGCCATGGCCACCGTCCGGGATCGTCTCGGTGCCCGCGCGGACGAGCTCATCGCGGCCGGCCGGCAGGACGACCTCGACACGGCCGTGGAACGAGCGCTCGCTGACCTGCGGAGGATCGAGGACCAGCACCACCGGTGAGGTGCCCCGGTGACGCCGGGATGTTCTCAGCCTCGGGGGGTGTCGTCCCACTGCGGTCGGA
>CAZRKV010000371.1:0-2125 GCA_964600305.1 uncultured Nocardioides sp.
CCCGACGACCTGCCCGTGGTGCTGGAGCGGTTCGAGGTGCTCCACCCCACCTGAGGGCCGACGGGTCAGAACATGATCGTGGCGAACCGCGCGGTCTCGCGGAACCCGACCGCTGCGTAGGCCGCCCGCGCCGAGGTGTTCCAGTCGTTGACGTAGAGGGAGACCACCGGGGCGACGTCCTCGAGCACCAGCCGGGCCACCGCCGCCATCCCGCGGGTGGCCAGCCCCTCCCCGCGGCGGTCCGGCGGCACCCAGACGCCCTGGACCTGGGCGGCGTACGGCGTGGCGCAGGCGACCTCGGCCTTGAACACCACGCGTCCCTCCTCGAACCGGGCGAACGACCAGCCGCGCGCGACCAGCTGCCGCACCCGGGCGCGGTAGAGGTCGTCGCCGCCCCCGTCGGTCGGTGAGACACCGACCTCCTCGGTGTACATCGCCACGCACGCGGGGTAGACGGCCTCGAAGTCGGCCGGGGTGGTGCGGCGGACCCCCGGGTCGTGGGGCACCTCCTCGGACCAGGTGTCGAGCACCAGGTGCGGCTGGTCCCAGCGCGCCTCCCGAGGCTCCCCCCACTCCGGCGCGACCACCTCCCAGAAGGCACGCACGGCCGCGTCGGGCCCCACGATGGTGGAGCTGGTGCGCCGACCCTCGAGCGCCCGTTCGGCGAAGGCCCGGGCATCGGTCTCGTCGGCGCAGACGGGCACCAGGTTCGCCCCCATGTGGCAGGCGGCGACGAGCTCACCCCCGACGAACCGGCCCCAGACCTCGCCCCCCAGCCAGCGCTGGTCGAGGCGGGTGGTGCGTGCCCGGTGTTCGGCGAACACGTTCACGACCGGATCCCGTGCGGTCAGCGCGAGGAAGTCCGCCAGGTCCGGCGGACCGAGGGGGCGGACCCCCTGGCTGGTCGTGAGCACGACCCGAGCCTAGCCGGGGACCGGCTCAGTCCGGGTAGCCCTGGGGGTTGCGGGACTGCCAGCGCCAGGTGTCGGCGCACATGTCGTCGATGGTGCGGGTCGTGCGCCAGCCCAGCTCGTCCGCGGCGCGGGAGGTGTCGGCGTACAGGGTGGCCACGTCGCCGGGTCGGCGCTCGACCACCTCGTAGGGGAGCTCGTGCCCCACCGCCCGCTCGAAGGCGTGGAACAGCTCCAGCACGCTCGTGCCCCGCCCGGTGCCGAGGTTGAAGGCGCGCACCGGGTCGTCCATCGCCGGCAGGTGTTCCAGGGCGGCCACGTGCCCCTCGGCCAGGTCCTCCACGTGGATGAAGTCCCGCACGCAGGTGCCGTCGGCGGTCGGGTAGTCCCCGCCGAAGACGGACAGCCGCTCGCGGCGGCCCACCGCCACCTGGGCGATGAAGGGCATCAGGTTGTTGGGGATCCCCTGGGGGTCCTCGCCGATGTCGCCGGAGGGGTGGGCCCCCACGGGGTTGAAGTAGCGCAGCAGCGCCACCTTCATCCCGTCGGCCCGCGCGACGTCGCCGAGCACGTGCTCCACCATCACCTTCGTGCGGCCGTAGGGGTTGTTGGCGGCGAGCGGCTCGTAGGTCTCGCGGCACGGCACCGGCGCGTCCTCGCCGTACACGGTCGCGGAGGAGGAGAAGACGAAGTGCCGGACGCCGTGGTTGCGCATCGCCGCGAGCAGGGAGAAGGTCGAGCCCAGGTTGGTGCGGTAGTAGTCCAGCGGCTGCTCGACGCTCTCCCCCACCGCCTTCCGGCCCGCGAAGTGGATCACGGCCTCGACCCCGGTCCCGGCCACCAGCCGGTCGGTGGCGTCGGTGTCGGTGAGGTCGATGTCGTGGACCGGGATGCTGGTGCCGGACAGCTTCTCGAGCCGGTCCACGACGCTGCGCCGGCTGTTGGACCAGTCGTCGGCGATGACCACCTCGTGACCAGCCTCGACCAGCTTGAGGACGGTGTGGGACCCGATGTAGCCGGCGCCGCCGGCGACGAGCACGCGCATCACGAGACCGAGACGTTCGCGCCGGCGCCCTCGACGGCCTCCATCCCCTCGGCGATGCGCATGGCCTCCTCGAGCAGGGTCTCCACGATCTGGGACTCGGGGACCGTCTTGATCACCTCGCCCTTGACGAAGATCTGTCCCTTGCCGTTGCCGGAGGCGACACCGAGGT
>CAZRKV010000372.1:0-2124 GCA_964600305.1 uncultured Nocardioides sp.
CTAGCACGCCGCCCTCTCAAGGCGGTAGCGCCGGTTCGAATCCGGTCGGGGGTACCCGTGCCCGAGGGGCCTCACCAGGACCATGCTGGCGAGGCCCCTCGAGTCATCTCCGGGGCTCTCACACGTAGGCCGAGAGGCCCTCGTAGGTTCCCTGCCGGGCGGGGCCGGTGGCCGTGTACTCCAGGAGGAGCACGCCGTGACCGGTGACCTCGTGCTCGACCAGGCGGAAGGCCGATGGTGTGCCGCCGGCGCGGGCCAGCAGGCTTCTCCCCGCCCCCAGGACCGTGGGGGCCACCGCGAGGCGCAGCCGGTCCACGAGGCCCGCAGCCAGCAGGTCGGTGCCGAGGCGTGCACTCCCGTGGACCTGGACCTCGCGGCCGGGGCGGGACCTGAGGTCAGCGATCGTTCGGAGCGGGGCGCCACGGAGGATCGTCGCGGGCCCCCACCTCGCCTCGGTGAGCGTCTGGGAGACGACGTACTTCGGCAGGGTGTTCATCCGCTCGGTGAAGGGGTCGGCCGGGTCGGTGATCTCCGGCCAGTCGCGGGCGAAGGCCTCGTAGGTGCGTCGGCCGAGGAGCAGGCCGTCGGCATGGTCGAGCCACGCCGAGGTGCGCTCGACGAAGGCCTCGTCGAGGTACGGCACCAACCACCCGCCCCGGGTGAACCCGTCCGAGGGGTCCTCCTCCGGCGAGCCGGGCCCCTGGCTCACTCCGTCGAGCGTCAGGAACTGGGTGAGCGCGATCCTCATGGCCGCCCCATCCCCTCGGCCAGTGCCACGAGCTGGTCGGCCACCGAACCCCATCCTTCCGAGAATCCGATCTCCTCGTGGTGGGCCCGGTGCGTGGGGTCGCCGTGCCGGGCCTCCATCCGGTAGTGCGTCCCGTCGGGGTGGTCGCTGAACGTGACGATCGCCGTCATGGCGACGGGTGCTGGGCTCCTGGGCCGCCAGCTGCTGTCGACGGCGTTGGTGAACACGATTCGTTCGAGTGCCTCGACGGCGAGGAAGCAGGCGTCCAGGTGGGGGACGAAGGTCTCCCCGTCCTCGCTCATCCGTGTCACGAACCCCCCGCCGGGCCGTGGCTCCAGCCGATCCACCCGGCACTGCGTCGGGGCGGGCAGCCACCACTGCTCGAGGTGCGCGGGGTCGGTCCAGGCGCGCCACACGGTGGCTCGCGGAGCGCGGATGATCCGCGCCACGGCCAGGTCGAGATCGGGGTTCACGGGTCCTCCTCGCGGGTGGTGACGAACTGTTCGAGCCGGTCGGTCCGCGCTTCCCAGATCCGGCGCTGTTCTGCGAGCCAGTCATCGATCAGGGTGAGTCGTTCGCGGTTGAGCGTGCACGTGCGGACGCGGCCGACCTTGGCCGTCCGGATGAGCCCGTTTGCCTCGAGCGTGCGCACGTGCTTCATGAAGGACGGAAGCGTCATCGCGAAGTCGTGGGCGAGATCGCCGACGCTCGTCGGGCCGTGGCCGAGGCGTCTAACGACGGCGCGCCGGGTGGGGTGCGCGAGTGAGGTGAAGAGGTCGTCGAGCTCCGCCGAATACTGTGCCACGAGGCTAAGTATCGACCTCGTGGTGTTCGTGGCGCAAGCGTGTTCCCCCGCTTCTCGCTGGGGTCCGCAGGCGGGTCAGAGCTCCAGCGACCTGGCCGGCACGTGGGTCTTGGCCTCGATGTCGCTGGCGGTGGCGGCCAACAACTGGTGGGCCAGGTCGGACAGCGCGCGAGCCGCGGCCAGCTCGTCGCCGATGCGTGGTTCCGACTCGTCGTGTGGATTGCGCCTGCTGGCGCCGTGGCCGCGGAGCTGCATCTTGTTCTCGACGGTGAGTGCCGCGTCGGCGTACGTGTCGTCGCCGTCCTCGTCGAGCAACACCTGCACCGTCCAGGTCTTGGTTGTCATGTCTCCTCACGTCCTCGTGTCGTGCCCGTGCCACCACGCGCGGTGAACCAGGGGGCTGGGCCTTCGAGTCTCCTCCGGCCCATCCCGGAAGGGAACCCTGGCCAGTTGTTGCTTGCACTCGAACACATATTCGACTATGATGTGGTGCATGTCACCTGCACCCGCCTCCACCCCGGTCGAGGACCTGTCGGTCTCCGCCCTGGCTGAGCGGGTGCGGGTGCGTCGT
>CAZRKV010000373.1:0-2056 GCA_964600305.1 uncultured Nocardioides sp.
CTGCACCCGGTAGCCGCCGAGGGCGTGCTCGCTCTGCGGGGTGAAGCCGATGTGGGCG
Organism: uncultured Nocardioides sp.; assembly: GCA_964600305.1. Lineage (GTDB taxonomy): Bacteria > Actinomycetota > Actinomycetes > Propionibacteriales > Nocardioidaceae > Nocardioides. The sequence continues at coordinate 59 of CAZRKV010000373.1, forward strand.
CACACCGGGATCCCTCCGCGGGTCATCCGCTCGATCTGCGGCACCATCTCGCGGCCGCCCTCGAGCTTCACGGCGTGCGCCCCGCCCTCCTTCATGAACCGCGCCGCGGTCAGGTACCCCTGCTCCGGCGAGGCCTGGTAGGACCCGAAGGGCAGGTCACCGAGCACCAGGGCCCGCTCGACCGACCGCGACACCGCGCGGGTCAGGGCGAGCATCTCGTCGACCGTGACCGGGAGCGAGCTGTCGTGGCCGTAGACGTTGTTCGCGGCGCTGTCGCCGACCAGGAGCACCTCGATGCCGGCCTCGTCGAAGACCTGGGCGGCGTACATGTCGTAGGCCGTCAGCATCGTCCAGCGCTCGCCGCGCTCCTTCATCGCGCCCAGGTGGTGGGTGCGCACCCGCTTGATCGTGGGGCCCTGCTGCTCGCTCATGCGGCTCTCCTCGTGGTCATCTCGAGGCTCCCGGCCGGAGTCCCCGGACTCGCCCTCAGGCTAGGCCGCGCCGCGCGGGTTCGTCAGCGTGGTCGTGGTCACCCCCCCAGCGCGTCGGGGCGGACCCGTTTCGCGGGCGGAGATGTGGCTACCCTCCGGACGTGGACTTCTACTCCGCCTACGCCCACGGCTTCGCCCGCGTCGCCGCCTGCACGATCCCGGTCTCGGTGGCCGACCCCGCCGCGAACGTGGCAGCGGTCCTGGACCAGGCCCGCGCCTGCCACGAGGACCAGGTGGCCGTCGCCGCCTTCCCCGAGCTGTGCCTGTCCGGCTACGCCATCGACGACCTGCTGCTGCAGGACGCGCTCCTCGAGGCCGTCACCGCCGCGCTCGCCGACCTGGTGGAGGAGAGCCGCGCCCTGCTGCCCGTCATCGTCGTCGGCGCCCCCCTGGAGCACGACGGCGCCCTGTTCAACTGCGCGGTGGTGGTGCACCGTGGCCGGGTCCTCGGGGTGGCGCCCAAGGCGCACCTGGCCAACTACCGCGAGTTCTACGAGCGCCGCTGGTTCTCACCCGGGGACGACCGGGCCGGCGACTCGATCTCGATCCCGGGGATCGGCGAGGACATCCCGTTCGGGCCCGACCTGGTCTTCGCCGCGACTGACGTCCGTGGCCTGGACCTGCACGTGGAGGTCTGCGAGGACACGTGGATGCCCCTGCCCCCCAGCGCCGGTGCGGCGGTCGCCGGCGCGACGGTCCTGCTCAACCTCTCCAGCAGCCCGGTGACGGTGGGGCGCGCCGAGGAGCGTCGGCTGCTCTCCCGCTCGACCAGCCAGCGGCTCCTCGCCGCTCACGTGTACGCCGCCGCCGGGCAGGGCGAGTCCACCACGGACCTGTCGTGGGACGGCCAGACACTGGTCCACGAGCTGGGCGTCCTGCTGGAGCAGAGCGAGCGCTTCCCCGACGGTCCGCGGCGCAGCGTCGCGGACGTGGACCTCGACCGGATCCGCTCCGAGCGGCGGCACCAGAAGAGCTTCGACGACAACCGGCGCAGCGCCGGCGCCCGGGTACGCCGCGTGCAGTTCGAGCTGGGCCCGCCGAGCGGAGACGTCGGCCTGCGCCGACCCGTGGACCGCTACCCGTTCGTGCCCGGGGACCCCGAACGCCTGGCGCTGGACTGCTACGAGGCCTACAACATCCAGGTCTCGGGGCTGGAGAAGCGGCTGGAGGCCATCGGCCACCCCAGGATCGTCCTCGGGGTGAGCGGCGGCCTCGACTCCACCCACGCGCTCATCGTCGCGGCCCGGGCGATGGACCGCCTCGGTCGTCCGCGCAGCGACATCCACGCCTTCACGATGCCCGGTTTCGCCACCTCCGACCAGACCAAGTCCTACGCGACCCGGCTCTCGGAGGCGCTGGGGGTCACCTTCGAGGAGATCGACATCCGGCCCGCGGCCGAGCAGATGCTCGGCGACCTCGGCCACCCCTACGCCGAGGGCGAGCAGGTCTACGACGTCACCTTCGAGAACGAGCAGCCCGGCCTGCTCACCGACTACCTCTTCCGGAT
>CAZRKV010000374.1:0-2031 GCA_964600305.1 uncultured Nocardioides sp.
TCCAGCGGGCGATCTCGGCGCGGTCCATGCCGTTGAGCAGGATCGCCATCGCCAGCGCCGACATCTGCTCGTCGGCGACCTCGCCGCGGGTGTAGGCGTCGATCACCCACTCGATCTGGCTGTCGCTCAGGGCACCGCGGTCCCGCTTCGCGACGATCACCTCGACCGCGTCGTGCGCGCTCAATCCGTCCTCCTGTCCTGCTCCTCCAGGTCGTGCGGCCCGAACGCGTCGGGCAGCACCTCGGCCATCGGGCGCACGCCCGAGACCGTCCACAGCTCCAGGTCCGGGCCGCCGGCCTCGTACAGCAGCTGCCGGCAGCGGCCGCACGGCATGATCACGCGGCCCCCGCCGTCCACGCACACGACGTGGGTCAGCCGGCCTCCGCCGCTGGCGTGCAGCTGGGAGACCAGGCCGCACTCCGCGCACAGCCCGACGCCGTACGACGCGTTCTCGACGTTGCAGCCCACGACCGTCCGTCCGTCGTCGACCCGTGCCGCGGCTCCGACGGGGTAGCCGGAGTAGGGCGCGTAGGCGTGCTCCATCGCGGTCGTCGCCTCGCGCCGGAGGGCCTCCCAGTCGATGTCCACCCGGCGCGTCACCCGTCCTCCCGGTTCGCGGCCGCCACCGCGACCTCGGCCAGCACGCGGGCTGCGATCGGCAGCGCCCGCTCGTCGATCCTCAGGTCCCCCTGGTGCAGGTCGTACGACGGCCCGCCCGGCGTGCGCGTGCCCAGGCGGGCCATCGCGCCCGGGACCCGGTCGAGGTACCACCCGAAGTCCTCGCCGCCCAGGCTCTGCTGCGCCGGGACCAGGCCCGCCTCTCCGACGACCCGCTCGGCCGCCCCGCCCAGGAGCCGGGTGGCCTCGTGCTCGTTGACCACCGGCGGCACCCCCCGCTGGTAGTCCACCTCCGCGGTGACGCCGTACGGCGCGACGACCTGCGCCACCAGATCGCGGACGAGGGTCTCGGCGTCGGCCCACGCGACGGAGTCGAGCATCCGCACGGTGCCGGCCACCCGGCCCGAGGAGGGGACCACGTTGTTCGTCGAGCCGGCGCGGACGACCCCCCACACCACGCTGACCCCGGCCCGGGGGTCCAGTCGCCGGGAGAGGATCGCCGGGAGCTCCGTGACCAGCTTGGCCAGGGCGAAGGTGAGGTCCTGGGTCAGGTGCGGGCGCGAGGTGTGGCCCCCGCGTCCGGTCAGGCGTACGTCGAGGGCGTCCGCGGCCCCGGTCAGCGGTCCTTCGCGCAAGCCCACCCGACCGACGTCGAGGTTGGGGTCGCAGTGCAGGCAGAAGATGCGCTCCACCTCGCCGAGGACGCCCTGGTCGAGGACGTCGAGCGCTCCACCGGGCATCACCTCCTCGGCGGGCTGGAACACCAGCCGGACCCGGCGTCGCAGCAGCCCGGCCTCGGCCACGGCCGCCAGCGCGAGGCCGGCGCCGAGGAGGCCGGCGGCGTGCACGTCGTGCCCACAGGCGTGCGCCACGCCCGGCACCGTGCTCGCCCAGGGGTCCCCGGTGCGGTCCTCGACCGGGAGCGCGTCCAGGTCGGCGCGCAGCGCGATCGCCGGCGCGGCCCCGGGGCCCGCGCCGATGTCGGCGACCAGGCCGCTGCGGGCCAACCGGGTGACCGTGACCCCGGCCTTCTCGAGCCGCTCGGCGATCAGCCCCGTCGTGCGGGACTCGACCCAGGCCAGCTCGGGGTGGGCGTGCAGGTCGCGGCGGAGCTCGATGAGCTCGTCGTGGTGCTGCGCGAGCACCCGCTCGACGATCGCAGAGGCCGGCATCTCGGCCGACTCGTGGGCGGGAGCGGTGACGGGGTCCATGGCGGAGACCACCCTAGACGGTGGACCACGGCCCCCCGCAGCGCCGAGAAGTCACTTCCTCCCCACTCCCAGACGCCGAGAAGTCAGGATCTCCCCACCCACGAGCGCCGAGAGGTCATGTTCTTCCACCTCAGGATGGCCGAGGAGTCACTCCTGCCCGGTGGTCGCCGAACCCGATGCCCGAGGATCGAATATTCGTTCA
>CAZRKV010000375.1:0-2029 GCA_964600305.1 uncultured Nocardioides sp.
GCCGGGGCCGCGATGCACCGGCTGCTCGACGCGGCGCTGGGCCTCGCGCTCTAGGCCGCGTCGACCTAGTCCTCGCCCCGTCGCTTGAGGTAGCGCTCGAAGTCGCGTGCGATCGCCTCACCGGAGGCCTCCGGCAGCTCGGCGGTGTCGCGGCTCTCCTCCAGGGACCGGATGTAGTCCGCGACGTCCTCGTCGTCCTCGGCCAGCTCGTCGACCCCGCGCTCCCAGGCCCGCGCGTCCTCGGGCAGGTCGCCGAGGGGGGTGCTGATGTCGAGCAGGTCCTCGATCCGGCCGAGCAGGGCCAGGGTGGCCTTGGGGCACGGAGGCTGGGCGACGTAGTGCGGGACGGCCGCCCAGTAGGAGACCGCCGGGATGTCCAGGCGCTCGCAGGCGTCCTGGAAGACCCCGACGATGCCGGTGGGCCCCTCGTAGGTCGACTCCTCCAGCTCCAGGCTCGCGACCAGCTCGGGCTCGTTCGCCGTACCCGTGACCGGGATCGGGCGGGTGTGCGGCGTGTCGGCGAGGAGGGCGCCCAGGGTGATGACCAGCTGGCCCCCCAGGTCGTCGCAGGCGGCGAGGAGCTCGGCGCAGTACCGGCGCCAGCGCAGGTTCGGCTCCAGCCCCCGCAGCAGGATCACGTCCCGGCCCAGCCCCGGGGGAGAGGCGACCGCGATCTGGGTCGTCGGCCAGGTGATCCGCCGGCGACCGAGGTCGTCACGGTCGATCACCGGCCGGTTCATCTGGAAGTCGTAGTAGTCCTCCGGGTCGAGCGCGCCCACGACCTGCGCGCTCCACACCCGCATCAGGTGGTCGATCACCGCGGAGGCCGAGTCCGCGGCGTCGTTCCACCCCTCGAAGGCGGCGATCACGACCGGGTCGACCAAACCGTGCACGTCCTCGATCTCGATCACCCGCTCAGGGTAGTCGCGGCCGGCAAGGCCGGGACATCGTTGGGAGGACTGTTGGGAGGACTGTTGGGAGGACTCTTGGGAGGACTCTTGGGAGGACACCGCCGGGGAACACCGCCGGTAGCACACCGCCGGGTAGCGGGAGGGCCACGATTTCGCCACCACCGAGCGGGGGTGCCACGATTCGAGAGACCCGTCCATCATTCGGACCCCGACCTAGGGTGGACGGGAGCGCCAGCAGCCGCGACGCGCCCGGAAGGAAGGTCACCGTGCCCGAGGAAGCCACCCCCCGCCCCGATGCGACCGATCAGCTCGCCGGCCTGATGGCCGACCGCGTGCTGGTCTTCGACGGTGCGATGGGCACGATGATCCAGAAGCACGCCCTCGGTGAGGCCGACTACCGGGGCGAGCGGTTCGCCGACTGGCACACCGACCTGGTCGGCAACAGCGACCTGCTGGTGCTGACGCAGCCGGACCTGATCCGCGAGATCCACCGCTCCTACCTGCGGGCCGGGGCGGACATCATCGAGACCAACACCTTCAGCGCCACCAGCATCGCCCAGGCCGACTACGCCACCAGCGACCTGGCCCGTGAGATCAACGTGGCGGCGGCCAGGCTCGCCCGCGAGGCCGCCGACGAGGCCAGCACCCCTGAGCGTCCACGGTTCGTGGCCGGGGCGCTGGGGCCCACCAACCGCACCGCGTCGATCTCGCCGGACGTCAACGACCCGGCGGCCCGGAACGTCACCTTCGACGAGCTGGTCGCCGCCTACCGCGAGCAGGCCGGGGGCCTGGTGGACGGGGGCGCGGACCTGCTGCTGGTCGAGACGATCTTCGACACCCTCAACGCCAAGGCCGCGATCTTCGCGATGGAGACGCTCTTCGAGGAGCGGGGTCGTCGGTGGCCGGTGATCATCTCCGGGACCATCACCGATGCCTCCGGGCGGACCCTGTCCGGCCAGCTCCCCGAGGCCTTCTGGAACTCGGTGCGCCACGTGCAGCCCCTGGCGATCGGCCTCAACTGCGCCCTGGGCGCGGGTGAGATGCGCCCCTACGTGGAGGAGCTGGGCCGGCTCGCCGACACCTACGTGTCGGCCTACCCCAACGCCGGCCTCCCCAAC
>CAZRKV010000376.1:0-2028 GCA_964600305.1 uncultured Nocardioides sp.
GCCATGGCCGAGGCCCTGGCCGAGGCGTTCCGCGCCTTCGACGCCGACGACGAGGCGTCCGCGGCAGTGCTGTACGGCGAGGGCGGCACGTTCTGCGCCGGGGCCGACCTCAAGGCGATCGGCACCGAGCGCAGCAACCGGGTCGCGCCCGACGGCGACGGGCCGATGGGACCGACCCGGATGGTGCTGTCCAAGCCGGTGGTCGCCGCCGTCGAGGGGTACGCCGTCGCCGGGGGACTGGAGCTGGCGGCCTGGTGCTCGCTGCGGGTGGCAGCGGAGGATGCGACGTTCGGGGTCTACTGCCGGCGGTGGGGGGTGCCGCTCATCGACGGCGGCACGGTGCGGCTGCCGCGGCTGATCGGGGAGAGCCGGGCGCTCGACATGATCCTCACCGGCCGGCCGGTGGGGGCCGAGGAGGCGCTGTCCTTCGGCCTGGTCAACCGGGTGGTGCCTCCCGGGACCGCCCGGGAGGCGGCCGAGGATCTGGCGGCCGACCTGGCCCGCTTCCCCCAGACCTGCCTGCGCAACGACTACGCCTCGGTGCAGCACCAGGCCGGGCGGCCGGTGCGCGAGGCGATGGACCACGAGCTCGAGCGGGGCCTGGAGTCGCTCGCCACCGACGCGCGCGAGGGAGCTGCCCGGTTCGGTGAAGGTGCCGGGCGGCACGGGGAGCTCGAGTAGGACCGACCCGCGTGGCCTGTGGACGACTGGTTGCGGACTGCTCCGCCGTGCCGATGCTTGGAGGGCATGAGTCGAAGGAGGCACCATGGTGAACATGTCGCTGAGCGCGCCCCACTCGGGACCGATGACGGTCGCCGACCTGGCGGACCTGCCCGATGACGGCCGGCGGTTCGAGCTCATCGACGGGATGCTGTTCGTGAGTCCGTCGCCGAACGTGCGACACCAGGGGGTCGTCCTCCGGCTCGGGGCCCGGCTGCTCGAGGCGTGTCCGGACGGGTTCTCGGCCCTCGTCGCGCCCCTGGACGTGCGGCTGGACGCGGTCACGAACCTGCAGCCGGACCTGCTGGTCGCACGCACCGAGGACTTCACCGAGCAAGACCTCCCGGTGGCGCCGCTGCTGGCGGTCGAGGTGCTCTCGCCGAGCACCCGGCTTTACGACCTGAACACCAAGCGGGTCCGCTACGAGGCGGCGGGGTGCGCGTCGTACTGGGTGGTGGACCCGGACCAACCCTCGTTGGTCGCGTGGGAGCTGGTCGACGGGCGCTACGTCGAGGTCGCCCGAGTGACCGGTTCCGAGAGCTGGGCCGCGTCCGCGCCGTACCCGGTCATGATCACGCCGGCCGACCTGGTGCGCGACTGACCGCGCCGCCGCCCCCTCACGAGGCGGCCGCGCCCCCCGCCCGACCACCGACCCCGTCGAAACCGTCGGGGACGAAGACCGCGCGGGCCCGGCCACCGTCCTTGGCCCGGTAGAGCGCGGCGTCGGCGGCGGCGATCGTCCGCTCCAGGGGTACGCCGTCCTCGGCGTCCGCGACGCCGTAGCTGGCCGTCTGCGGCGGCATTCCCAGCGGCTCCTGGGACTCGAGGTAGCGGGCGTCGATCCGCTCGATGATCTCCCGGACCCGGTACGGCGCGACGCCGGGCAGCAGGAGCAGGAACTCCTCCCCGCCGTACCGCGCCAGCAGGTCGGTCGGCCGCACCGCCTCCCGGCACGCCTGGGCGTAGGACTGCAGGCAGGTGTCACCGCGGGCGTGGCCGTAGGTGTCGTTGAGGACCTTGAACCGGTCCAGGTCCGCCAGCACGACCGCGACCCGCTCACCGGCGGCGTGCGCGCGACGCAGGACCCTCGGGGCGTGGTCGTGGAACGCGCCCCGGGTGAGCACCCCGGTGAGCGCGTCGTGGCTGGCCCGGCGCCGCAGCTCCGCCGCGCGCTGCTCGTAGGCCAGCGTCGACATCGAGAACGTCGCCACCGTCAGCACGATCATCAGCACGATCGTGGTCGGGGCCGAGCCGGGTAGATCGCCCGAAATCACCCCGTGGGGTGGGCAGGGGTGGTCGGGTCCGAGG
>CAZRKV010000377.1:0-2021 GCA_964600305.1 uncultured Nocardioides sp.
GCGGGAACGACAGCGGCGGCAACGGCGGGGGCAACGGCGGGGGCAACGGCGGGGGAGGCAACTGACCCGCGTGACCCCCGCGGCCGGGGATCGTTGGCCTGCACATGCAGCGATCCCGTGGTCCCTCGCGAGATCTCGTCGCCACCCTCGTGCTGGCGCTCGTCGCGGTGCTCCTGGCGGTGGCCCCGGCGCGAGCCCTCCCGGCGCCCCTGCCCACGTCGCCCGGGGGTGACCCGCCCGGGGCCAACGACTGGTCCTGCCAGCCGACCGACGCCCGGCCCACCCCGGTCGTCCTCGTCCACGGCACCTTCGGCGACCGGCGCAGCCTGCTGGAGCGGCTCTCGCAGTCCCTCCACGAGGAGGGCTACTGCGTCTACTCCCTCGACTACGGCAACCGGGGGACCCGCGACATCCGGGAGTCGGCGCAGCAGCTGAAGGCGTTCGTCGACCGGGTGCTGGCCGCCACCGGCGCGAGCCAGGTCTCCCTCGTGGGACACTCGCAGGGCGGGATGATGCCCCGCCACTACATCAGGTTCCTGGGTGGGCGCGGGGTGGTCGACGACCTCGTCGGCATCGCGCCGTCCAACCACGGCACCGAGGTCGTGGGGGCGCTCGGGGTCCTCGCCGACGCCACCCGGCCGGTCTCCGACCTGGCCTGTCCGGCGTGTCGGCAGCAGGGCGCGGGGTCGCCCTTCCTGCAGCGGCTCAACCACGGCGACGAGACTCCCGGCCCGGTCAGCTACACCCAGATCACCACCCGGTACGACCAGGTCGTGGTGCCGCACACCTCCGGCCACCTCGAGCCGGGCCCGCGCACGACCAACATCACCCTGCAGGAGCTGTGCCCGGCGGAGTCCTCCGAGCACCTGCTGATCCCGACGAGTCGGGTGACCATCGACCTGGTGGTGCACGCCCTCGGGCGTCCGGGGCCCGCCAGCCCCGACCACCGGCCCCGGTGCTGACCGGCGCTACTCCCCGGGGGTGAGGTACCGGTAGGCGTGGTGGGTGGCGAACCCGAGCCGCTGGTAGAGCTGGATCGCCCCCTCGTTGTCCGAGCGCACCTGCAGGTAGGCGGTGGTGGCGCCCCGCTCGGCCCCCCACTCCAGCATCGTGGCGACGAGGTTGAGCGCCAGTCCCTGCCGGCGGCGGGCCGGGTCGACGTTGAGGGCGTGCAGCCCCAGCCAGTCCCGGTCGTACGCCGCCCGGGCCAGCGCGACGTCCCCGACCCTGGCCTCCATCCGCGCGCCGTCCTCGACGACCTCGGTCTCGATCCGGCGCATGTCGCCCACGGCGCGCAGGGCCCGGGCGACCGACGCGACCTGGAACCACACGTCCGGCTCCTCGCGGTCGAGCACCCAGCCGGCGTCGGCGAACCGGTCGGCGAGGACGTCGTCGGCGTCGACCATCACGACCGGTCGCCGCCCGACCTCGGCGTAGAACTTCATCACCCGCTCGACCGCCGAGCTGAAGGACATCTGCGGGTCGCCCATCGCCAGCGCCGAGTTGGCGCGGCGGACGTCGTCGTCGGCCGAGCGCAGCACCCAGTCCCCGACCTGCTCGGTGCGCATCCCCGGCCACATCACGAGGGAGCGCAGCTGGGCCTCGAGGGGGGACATGCGCAGCCGCACGCTGGGGCGGGGCGGCACGGGCTTCCCCGAGACGATGTCCTCGATCGGCACCGTGGCGCGGGGGCCTCCCTCGCGGGCGATCACCACGTGGGTCGGGCCCCACTCCTCGCAGGTTCCGAGCACGTCGGACATCGCGGGCCCCCCGGACGGTCCGGCCTCGCCCGGGACCAGGTGCCGCAGCACCACCCGCTGGCCCACCACGTGGGGACCGAGGCGGTGCTGGCCCACATCGTGGGGTTCCTGCTTCGAAGCCACACCGGGATACTAGGCTGTGGACCAGAGCACCCGCTCGCCGAGTCGTGTAGGAGGAACTGGTGACCTACGTCATCGCCCAGCCGTGCGTCGACCTCAAGGACCGTGCCTGTGTCGACGAGTGCCCGGTGGACTGCATCT
>CAZRKV010000378.1:0-2012 GCA_964600305.1 uncultured Nocardioides sp.
AGGATGTATTCTGCGGGGATAGTGCAATCCGCCTCGAAAGGAAAGCACCAGTGCCCGTCCGCCTGCTGCCTGGCCAGCAGCCCGTCGCGTGCGGCACGCAACGCCTCCTCAACCTGCTGGAGCACACCCGGGAGCGCTACGGGCTGAGCATGATCTTCATCGCCCACGACGTGGCGGTGGTGAAGAACATCAGCGACCGGGTGCTCGTGATGTACCTGGGCAAGGCCTGCGAGGTGATCCCCTCCGACGGGATGGAGGCCGACGCGCTGCACCCGTACACCCGGTTGCTCCTGGCGTCGGTGCCGGGCAGCAGCGCCGCGGGGGACGAGGCGGCCGCGGGCGCCACCGAGCTCCCCTCGCCGCTCGACCCGCCGTCCGGGTGCCGGTTCCGCACCCGCTGCCCGCTCGCCACGGCGCGGTGCGCCGAGACGGAGCCGGAGCTGCGCGAGCTGCGGCCGGGACAGTACGTCGCCTGCCACCACGCCGAGGAGAACCTGTGACCGACTCCCTGACCGGCCTCGACGCCCTCGGCACCGCCGCCGCCGTCCGCGACGGCGAGGTGTCGGCCCGCGAGGTGGTGGAGGCCGCCATCGACCGGATCAGGGCGGCCGACCCGACCCTCAACACCGTCGTGGCCGAACGGTTCGACGCCGCGCTGGCCGAGGTGGACGCGGGCCTGCCGCAGGGTCCGCTCACCGGGGTGCCGACCCTGGTCAAGGACCTGGGGATGCGGGTGGCCGGCCTCCCCGCCACGCGTGGCAGCCGGTTGTGGGCCAACGACGTCGCGACGGTCGACAGCGAGCTGGTCGCCCGGTACCGCCGTGCCGGGATGGTGGTGCTCGGGATGAGCAACGCGCCGGAGCTGGGCAAGAACGCCAGCACCGAGCCGGTGCTGCACGGGGCGACTCGCAACCCGTGGTCCCCGGCCCACTCGGCCGGCGGGTCCAGCGGCGGGTCGGCCGCCGCCGTCTCCGCCGGACTGGTGCCCGTCGCGCACGGCAACGACGGTGGCGGCTCGATCCGGATCCCTGCCGCGATGTGCGGCCTGTTCGGCCTCAAGCCCAGCCGCGGCCGGGTGACGCCGTACCCCGAGCCGTCGACGCTCTCCCAGCCGCTCTCGATCAACCACGCCCTGACGCGCACCGTCCGGGACAGCGCTGTGCTGCTGGACGTCGCCACCGCACCGTTTCCCGGCCCGGCGATCGGAGCTCCCGGCGACGGGACGGCGTACGCCGACCACGTCGGCCGGGACCCGGGGCGGTTGCGGATCGGGCTGATCACCGCGCGCCCGGACGGGCAGGAGGTCTCCCGCGAGGTCCTGGACGCCACCATCCGGGCGGCCCGGGTGTGCGAGGAGGTCGGGCACGAGGTGGTCGAGGTGCAGCTGGGCCACGACCACGGCGCGCTGATGGAGGCGTTCGCCACGCTGATGGGGACGAGCCTGCTGGCTCAGGTCGACCACCGGCTGGCCGAGCTCGACCGGGGGCTGCGCGAGGACGACCTCGAGCCCTTCACCCGACTGCTGCACGACCACTACCGGCCCCGGCTCACCGCCACCGACGTGTACGACGCCCTGGCCGGTGTGGAGACGGCGGCGTGGCAGGTCGGGCGGTACTTCACGGACGTGGACCTCCTGATGAGTCCGACCCTGCCGCTGCCCGTGCCGCACCTGGGGTGGCTGGACACCACGGACCCGGCTGCGATGTGGCAGCGCGGCGGCGACTACTCCGCGTTCACCGCCCTGTTCAACGTGACCGGGAGTCCGGGCATGTCGGTGCCCTTCGGCCAGGACACCGCCGGCCTCCCGATCGGCGTCCAGCTCGTGGCCGGCCTGGGGGGTGAGGGCACCCTGCTCGCGCTGGCCGCGCAGCTGGAGGAGGCGGCTCCCTGGCCGCACCTCGCGCCCGACTACCGCTGACCCTGCGCGCCGCCGGCGGCGGGGGCAACGAGCCCGGCGCGCTAGTCTCCGCCTCGTGGCGACGACCGACATCGAGATCGAGCGACTGACCCGG
>CAZRKV010000379.1:0-1995 GCA_964600305.1 uncultured Nocardioides sp.
CCAGCGCCGCGGACACCTCCTCGGCCGCCGCCGGCCGCAGCTTCCTCGCCACGGCGACGAAACTAGCCGAGGCCTGCGCGGCGTCCGCAAAGTGGTCACCCGTGAACGCTTTACGGTGACCCCGATCACATCTAGGGTCGTGCCGCCGGCCTGCAGTTCCCGGGTCGGCTCTCGGTATCTCGGTATCTCGGAAGGAACCAACCCGTGACCACTTCACGCAACGGACGCGCCCGCTGGGCGCGGACCGCCACCGCCATCGGTGGGGCCGCCATCCTCGCGGCCACCGCCGTCCAGGGGGCGGCGACCGCCGACCCCGGCAGCGACAACGCCAACAACAACACCTCCAAGAAGCTGCGCCAGGCGGTCTCCGCGGAGGGCGTCATGGAGCACCTCGAGGCGTTCCAGGCGATCGCCGACGAGCACGGTGACCGCGCCTCCGGCAACCCCGGGTACGCCGCCTCCCGCGACTACGTCGTCGAGCGGCTCGAGGACGCCGGCTACGACCCGGAGGTGCAGGCCTTCGACTTCGCCTACTTCGAGCAGGTGGGGGCCGCGACCTTCGAGCGGACCGCGCCCGAGGCGACGACGTACGTCGAGGACGAGGACTTCATCACCATGGACTACGCCGGGTCCGGTGACGCCACCGCTCCGGTCGAGGGCGTGGACCTGGACCTCGACGGCAACCTGGCCGACTCCACCAGCGGCTGCGAGGACAGCGACTTCGACGGCTTCACCGAGGGCAACATCGCGCTGGTCCGGCGCGGCGCCTGTGCGTTCGGCGTCAAGGCGGTCAACGCGCAGGAGGCCGGGGCAGCCGGCGTGATCATCATGAACACCGGCACCGAGGGCAACACCGACGTGTACGCCGGCACCCTGGGCGAGCCGATCGGCACCGTCCCGGTCGTCGGCACCAGCTTCGCGCTCGGCGAGGAGCTCGCGGCCGAGGGCACCGAGGTGCACCTGGCGATGGAGACCATCTCCGAGATGCGCGAGACCTGGAACGTCTTCGCCGAGACCAGGGCCGGGGACCCCGACAACGTCGTCATGGCCGGCGCCCACCTCGACAGCGTCGTGGACGGCGCGGGCATCAACGACAACGGCTCCGGCAGCGGCGCGATCCTCGAGGTCGCCGAGCAGATGAAGAAGGTCAAGCCGAAGAACAAGGTGCGCTTCGCCTGGTGGGGCGCGGAGGAGAACGGCCTGCTCGGCTCGTGGCACTACGTCGAGGACCTCGACGCCAACGACCCCGAGGCGCTCGAGGACATCGCGATGTACCTGAACTTCGACATGGTCGGCTCGCCGAACTACGGGCTGTTCGTGTACGACGGGGACAACTCGCGGTGGCCGGCCGACGACGAGATCCCGGCCGGGCCCGAGGGCTCGGGGGCGATCGAGCAGCTGTTCCACGACTTCTTCGCCAGCCAGGACCTGCCGAGCGAGGAGACCGTCTTCAGCGGCCGCAGCGACTACCAGGGCTTCATCGCGGCGGGGATCCCGTCCGGCGGCCTGTTCACCGGTGCCGAGGGCGTGAAGACCGAGGCCCAGGCTGACGCCTGGGGCGGCGAGGCCGGTGAGTGGTACGACCCGTGCTACCACCAGGCCTGCGACGACCTCGACAACGTGGCGATGGATGCGCTGGAGGCCAACTCCGACGCGATCGCCCACGCGGTGCTCACCTACGCCTTCGACGCCAGCCCGGTCACCGGGGAGGGTGGCGGCCGCCCGGTCTCGCCCCCCGGGCAGCACGAGACCGGCACGCCGATCGGCGCCGACGGCGAGCAGGCCGACGGCGGCCACGACCACGTCGCCGCCCGGTGATCGTGGGCGGCGCCCCGGGGCGGTGACGTCCCAGCGCCCCCACGAGACAACGTGACGCCTTCGGCGTCGCTCGGACGGGCCGGCCCCGGGACACGCTCCCGGGGCCGGCCTTCGTCGCGAGTCGGCCCCACGGCACCGCCGACCCGGCCCCACGGCACCGCCGACCCGGCCCCACGG
>CAZRKV010000380.1:0-1974 GCA_964600305.1 uncultured Nocardioides sp.
ACGCCGGACATGATGGGCAAGGTCGGCCGCCTCGGCCGGGTGCTCGGTCCTCGGGGCCTGATGCCCAACCCCAAGACCGGCACCGTCACCCCGGACCCGGCCAAGGCCGTGACCGACATCAAGGGTGGCAAGATCGACTTCCGGGTCGACCGCCACGCGAACCTGCACTTCATCATCGGCAAGGTGTCGTTCTCCGAGACCGCGCTCGCGGAGAACTACGCCGCTGCGCTCGACGAGGTGCTCCGCCTGAAGCCGTCGAGCTCGAAGGGTCGCTACATCCAGCGGGTCACGTTCTCGACCACCATGGGCCCGGGGATCCCGGTGGACCCGAACCGGACGCGCAACCTCGCCTCGGAGGACGGGGCGGCCGCCTCCGCCTGACGGAGGGCGCGGACGGGCCCGGGGCCGGCGTCAGTCGGTGAAGACGCGGTCGTCGACCAGCTGCTCGGCCACCGCCTGGCCCCCGGGTTCGAAGCGTCCCTGGTCGAGCCGCTGGCGCAGCTCGACGTCGACGTGGTCGGGGCCGTGCCGGTTCTTCTCCACCGAGACCACCACCCAGTCGTGGAAGCGCTCGGCGTTGCCGGCGTAGGTCAGGTGGTGGCGGGCGACGACGTCGTACTTGTCGTTGAGCACCAGGACCAGGTCGGCCTCCTGGGCGAGCAGGCTGCCACCGCGCATGTGGTGCGAGCGCATCCGGGTCCCCGGGGCCGGGCCGTGGGCTCCCGCGGACACGGTCGCCACGACCGCGAGGCCCAGGTCGCCGGCGAGCGCCTTGAGGGCCTCGGCCACCTGCAGCGAGCGTTCGTCGTCGGTGCCGGTCCGGGAGCGGTCGAGCGACTGCAGGTGGTCGACCACGACCAGCGGTGGCCGTCCCCGGTCCCGGGCCGTCCGCTGCGCGGCGGACCGCAGGTCCTCGAGGGCGTCCCGACCGCCGGCCGTCCGGTGGACCACCACGAGGTCGGCGTACCGGTGGAACCGTTCCAGGGCAGCCCGTCCCTGCGGGACGGCGTCCAGCCGGGACGCGACGTCGCGGTCGGGAGCCGCCGCACCCTCCCCGTCGAGGGCCGCCTGCACCCGGCCGAGCCGCGCCTGGTCCGCGTCGTCGAGCTCCCCGGCCTCCATGCTCAGCAGCCGGGCCAGGAGGTCCTCGGGACCGTGCTCGTGGGAGCAGACGAGCACGGGGAGGCCTGCGGCGGCGGCGTTGCGGGCCACCTGCAGCGCCAGGGTGGACTTGCCCAGCCCCGGCGGACCGGCCACCAGCGTCAGGCTCCCGGGGCGGAGCCCGCCGCCCAGGTGGGAGTCGAGGGCCTTGAAGCCGGTCGGGCAGGTGGCCCGCGGAGCGGGGGAGCGGTGCGACCACTGGGTCGCGACCTCGGCCAGGGTGGTGAGCTGTTCCATGCGGGCATTGCACCCGCCGACGCGGGTGGGGGTGCCGGGAACCGGCGGACCGGGTCCGCCTGGTGCCCGGATCTACCCCATTCTGGGTAGGCGGCCGATTTGGTGGGACGGGGGCTCGTGCGTAGAGTTGCGCGGGTAACCAGAGACCGCCGGTCCTCCTGCCACACCCGTGGCGGGGACGAAGGTTCCGCAGCAGCGGGCGGCCAGCGCAGGTGACAGAGCACGACCATCCTCATGGTCTTCCACGCCCTGGCCTGCGCCGGGGCGTTCGTTGTCTCCGGATCCTCCGTCACCGGCGCTCATGTGAGTCCGGAAGGAGACCCATGGCGCGGCCAGAGAAGGCGGCGGCCGTCGCGGAGATCGTTGAGTCCTTCAACGACGCGACGGGTGCCGTGCTGACCGAGTACCGCGGTCTCACCGTGAAGGAGCTGCAGGACCTGCGTCGCTCCCTCGGCGAGAACGCCACCTACGCCGTGGTCAAGAACACGCTCACCAAGCTGGCTGCCAGCGAGGCCGGCGTCGAGGGCAGCGACGCCCTGCTCACCGGGCCGACCGCGAGCGCCTGCCTCAACGGCG
>CAZRKV010000381.1:0-1972 GCA_964600305.1 uncultured Nocardioides sp.
CAACCTCGGGCGCCTGCTCGCGATCTCCGAGGAGCTCCGGGCGCACTCGCAGCTGCTCGTGATCACCCACCAGAAGCGCACGATGGAGGTCGGGGACGCCTTGTACGGTGTCTCCATGCGCGGTGACGGGGTGTCTGCGGTGATCAGCCAGCGCCTCCGCGAGAGCGAGCCGGCCTGATGGGGGAGTGGCCGGCGCGGCCCACCCGGGCCGACTACGTCGCGTGGCGGACCGTCACCACCCGGTGGCGTGACGACGACGCCTACGGTCACCTCAACAACGCGACCTACTACGAGCTCTTCGACACCGCGGTCAACGCCCACCTGTACGACGCCACCGGCGCCGACGTCCGGAGGTTGCCACAGATCGGGATCGTCGCCGAGACCTCCTGCCGCTACTTCGCCGAGCTCGGCTTCCCCGCACCGATCGAGACCGGCCTGGTCGTCGACCGGGTCGGGACGTCCTCCGTGGTGTACCGCATCGGCCTCTTCCAGGGGCCGGGCGACCAGGCCGCCGCCGAGGGGCGCTTCGTGCACGTCTACGTCGACAACACCCGACCCGACCGTCCCGTGACCCCCATGCCGGACGTGATCCGCACCGCGGTGGAGCCGCTGCAACGCGGGTGACCTGCTGCTCCTCCCGCCACCCGGCCGCCACGCCGCCGGCCCCCACGTGGACCGCGGGGTTGGCGGGGCCGGCTACCGTGGCGGTGCCGGCCCGTCCGGGGCCGGCCACCGAAGAGGTCTCGGGAGTGGTCCACCGTGCTGGCAATCCTGCTCGCCATGCTCGTCGTCGTGGCGATGAGTGCTCTCGTGGTGCTCTACGTCGCCTTCCCGCACCGCCGCGAACAGCTGCCGGCGGCGCCGTGGCTGGGCCGGGTCATGCGGCGGGGTGCCGACTCCCTGCCCACCGTGGGTGACCGCCAGGAGGCCTGACGGCCCCAGCGGGGCGTGCCCGGCCGTCTGGTTGGATGGCGGACATGGATTTCCTGGGTGACTGGCTGCTGCTGATCATCGGGATCGCCGTCGTCGGCGTCCTGGCCCTCGTGGGGCTCCTGCGCACGGGCCGCACGGGGAAGGTGGAGCCGCCCCGCGGCGGCACCGACGTGGTGGCCCCGCCCGAGGCGCCACCCGAGCGCGAGGCCCCGCCCGCGGAGGCGCCCGCCGAGGCGCCGGTCGCTCCCGAGGAGCCCGCGCCGGCGGCCCCGACCCTCGAGCGGCCCGAGGGCCGCGAGAGCCGGCTCGTCCGGCTGCGCCAGCGGCTCGCCAGCTCCCAGGGCGGGCTGGGCCGGGGGTTGCTCGCACTGCTCTCCCGCGACCGCCTCGACGAGGACACCTGGGAGGACATCGAGGACACCCTGCTCACCGCTGACGTCGGGGTGAAGCCGACCCAGGAGCTGGTCGAGAAGCTGCGGACCCGCCTCCGGGTCGAGGGTGGCAACGCGGCCGACCCCCGTGCCGTCCTCCGCGAGGAGCTCCTCGAGCTCGTGGGGCCGGACATGGACCGCCGGCTGGGGGTGGCCGGAGCCGACGGGAAGCCCGGCGTCGTGCTGGTCGTCGGGGTCAACGGCTCCGGCAAGACCACCACGGTGGGCAAGATCGCCCGGATCCTGGTCGCCGAGGACCGGTCGGTCGTCCTCGGCGCCGCCGACACCTTCCGTGCCGCGGCCGTCGAGCAGCTGGCCACCTGGGGCGAACGGGTCGGTGTCGACGTGGTCCGTGGGCCCGAGGGCACCGATCCCGCGAGCGTCGCCTTCGACGCGGTCAAGGAGGGGGTGGACACCAGCGCGGACACCGTGCTGGTCGACACCGCCGGACGGCTGCAGAACAAGACCGGCCTGATGGACGAGCTCGGCAAGGTCAAGCGGGTCATCGAGAAGCAGGCCGACGTCACCGAGGTCCTGCTCGTGCTCGACGCCACCACCGGCCAGAACGGCATGATCCAGGCCCGGGTGTTCAGCGAGGTGGTCGACGT
>CAZRKV010000382.1:0-1967 GCA_964600305.1 uncultured Nocardioides sp.
TCGTCTGGGTCGACCAGCCCGGTAGCACGCCCGATACAGACCGGGTCGTCGAGCTGCTCAACCAGCAGGCCCAGAAGATCACCGACAACACCTGACGTCGACTCGTGCGTGCACTTCGACCAGCTGGGGCTGTAACGTTCTTTGCGGGTCATGTGGGGTTTGCGGCCTGGGCCGCAGCGTTCTGCGGGACCTCACCACTGGGCGGCAGCCTGCGTTCTGATCCGGGCCGGGCTGGTTCCTGGTTGATGTGCATGCAGTATGTGAGGGGCTCCGGCAGGAGCCGGTGGCATGAGTAGGGGGATCGTCGATGGTGTTGGTGGCTGATGCCGGTGGGGGCGGCGGGGGTAGCCCGTATCCGCAGTTCGATGAGCACTCTCCGGACGGGTCGGCGATCGTGTCCGATGGTGAGGCGGTCAGTCAGACCGGGACCGGGTTCTACAGCGTGCGGGACACCGTGGTGACCCAGCACACCCGGGCCCAGTCGGGTGTGGAGGGTGAGCCGGCTGCGGCGATGCCGGCCGCCCCGCGACGGGTGAAGTCCTCGGCCGAGACCATGTACCGCCGTGCGGTGGTGGCCGGTGGGGCGGTGTCGGAGTTCGGGCAGGCGGTCTCGACGTTCAACTCCAAGGTGCGTGGCTGGAACGGCCAGATCAATGCCGCCGCGGATCGTGAGGAGGCCCAGGAGGTCTATGAGCGGTTGCGGTCGGGCTTCACCTCCGCGGAGAGCGCCCTGTCTGATGCGGCTGGTGATGCGCGGTATCGGATCGAGAACTGGGATGACGATTCGGTGGTGCGTTCGCTGTGGGCCGGTGGCGCGTTGCCGATGAGCGCGATGACGATGTTCGGCCAGCTGGGGCTGCAGCCCAGCGAGCTGAGTGACCTGCCGCCGGACCTGGCGGACATGTCCACCCAGGAACTGACCGACTACGCGCTGGAGAACCCCGACCTTGCCCCGGCGCTGCTGCCGGTGCTGCCCACCGAGGCCAAGCAAGCCATCGGCGAGGAGCTCGCCAACCGGGGCAAGGACATCACCGACAGCGAGGAGCCGATCGACACCAGCGACCTCGCCGCCTATGAGGAGCTGTTGTCGGCCTACGGCACCAATGACGTCGTCGCCACATCGTTCCTCACCCACATCGGCCCCGAAGGCCTGCTGGAGCTCAACGGCAAGATCGCGACCTCGGCGTCCGACAACGGCACCGACTTCGGTGACTTCGGGGAGCGGGCGGGTGTCATCGGTGACCTGCAGACCGCGCTCGGGGGCGTGCTTGCGGCCGGCACCCGCGGCGTGCTGCCTTCTACCCGGCATCGCGGTCCAGATCGGGGTGCGGCCGACCATGTGTCGGCGGAGTGGGTCACCCAGCTCACCGAGGCTGGGCGCAGCAAGATCGAGATCGGCGGCATGGGGACGCCGTACCAACGCGGCCACGAGGTGTATGGCTACCAGCTGCTGGGCTCTCTGCTCGGTGAGGGCGACCACTCGCCCTACTTCCTCAACCGGGTGGGCACCGACATGCTGTGGTTCGAGCAGTCCTACGCCGAGGAGAACGACGGCGACCTGCCGTGGAACCAGACCTGGACCCACTGGGGCAGCGTCGAGGGCGGCCACGACACCGTCTCGGTGGTCAACGCCGGCATGCGGCTGGACTGGACCGACGGGTACGCCGAGGGCGACACCGCCGGCTGGGACCCGATGGGTGGCCTGATGGAGGGCCTCGCCGACGACACCGAGGCCTCGAGGCAGTTCTTCACGGCCGAGACGCTCTACTCTTCGGGCGAGCAGCCGCAACTGTCACGAGTCGACTACCTGCTCCACGACCGCGACTGGCCCGCCGACTACGCGTCGGAGATGGGCATGCGCGACACCTCCCACCCCACCGGCCTGAACCACTTCGGGGAGGCGTTGAAGAGCGCCACCATCGGCGACGGCGCTGACGAGCGGTCGGTGAGCATTGTGGAGTCCATTG
>CAZRKV010000383.1:0-1926 GCA_964600305.1 uncultured Nocardioides sp.
CCACCCGCGTGTTACCGCCGAGAATGCGATCTGCATTGGCCCGCAGGACGCGGAAGACGTCATCGCCGGAGGCTAGTTCGGCCGCCTCCGCCACGAAAGCGCCGATCGGTGGATCCGGGCCTAGCGAAGCTGAGCGGCGAGTCTCGTCAAGAGGGGGTAGGGCAGGCTGCGCGGTTGCATCTGGTTGACGGTGCCGGATATGTAGAGGTCGCGTTCCGGGGTGTAATAGAGCACGGTTCCGAAGGAGCCGGAGTGCCCGATCATCTCCGGGATTGTCGTGAACGGCGATAACCAGCGGGGAGTGGTGAATCGCATGATTCCTATGCCGTAATCGAGGGGCTCCAAGCGTGAGAACACTGAGTTCCAGTGCGCGGTCATCTCGGTCAGGTAATGCGCGGGGAACAACTCGCCTGCGATGAATGCACGCAGGAATCGCACTTGATCGGCGGGCGTGGACACCACAGCGCCAGAGGCCGGTCCGGAGACGATCGTCTTGGGGATGTGCAACGGGGTGCGGCCATACAGCACGCTGGCGACCTGATCGTAGCGATCCAGCGTTCTCGGCGCGAACAGCCAGTCGTGGAGGCCGAGCGGTTCGATGACCCGCTTGCGGATGGCATGGGCATAGTCGCTGGACGTGGCCACCTCGATAATGCGTCCTAGGAGGTCGTAGTTGATGTCGCTGTACTGCGCTTTGCCCGGTGTTGAGGGAGTGAATGTGCTCGGCATTGCCTTGACCCTCTCGAGGAGGTCCTCGAAAGTCCACGTCTGGTCGGCACGGAGCATGGTGGACAATACGGAGGTGCCGTCAGGGTGCTTCTGCTCGAAGTAGTCGGGAAGTCCGGATGTGTGCGACAGCAGTTCGCCTACCGTGATCGTCGGGCCGTAATCGTGGCCGTCGCGCACGTTGAGCCCGCGCATCGTTTCTTCACCGAGCAGTTCTGCGGCGCGGGTGTCGAGGGTCAGGGCCATTTCGTCACGAAGTTGCATGATCATCGCCACGGTGTACAGCTTCGTGATGCTGGCGATGAAGAACGGCTGGTGGACGTCGCCGTATCCCCAGCTGAATCCGCGGGCCGGCTGTTCGATTGCGAAGCTCATTGCCGAGACCTTCGACTTGGCGGCGTAGCGGGCCGCAATTCGATCGAGTTTGGCCGAGACAGGACGGCTCATGCCGTGATCCTTTCCAAGTGTTGTTCGGTGGCGTTCAGCCAGTCGATCTCGGTCCTGGCATGAGCGATGCCGTTGGCCAGTGTGGCCAACCGGAGGGCGTGCTCGACCTCGGTGACGTTCTCCGGAGCGTCATTCGCAACGCTGATCGCTTCCAATGCCACCAGCTGCTCGCTCACTTCCTGCCGACGGGTGTCCAACAGTTTCCGTATCTGGCCTATCGGCATTCTGGGTGCGAAGAACAACCGCGCCAGGAAGGGTTCGCGAGTCGGCTGTGCCTGCAGAGGCGCAGCAAGCCACCTGTCCAGTTCGGCGAGGCCCTGATCGGTCGCGCTGTGCAGGTAAAGGTTGGGTCGGTCCTCCTGCACCACAGTGCGGCGCGACGCCAGGCCTTCGTCGACCAGGGCGGCAAGTGTGCGGTAGATCTGGGACTGGTCGGCGGTCCAGAAGTGCCCGACGCTTTCGTCGATGACCTTCTTCAGGTCATAGCCGCTCATCGGCTGGATGGACAGGAGTCCGAGGATCGAGTGACGCAGCGACATGGATACATGCAACCACACATATATGCGCTGTCATATAGCAAACCGGATGCAGGAGCGCTCGACTGCGAGTGTGCGGCCGACTGGCCGGGTCGGAGGCGCCGCCACGCTGCTGAGCTTCTTGACGTTCATGTGGACCAGCTCGCCCGGTCTATCGCGCTCGTAGCGGACCGCGGTGGCCCTCGGGGAGCGGATCATCTCACCCATTATCGGGTCG
>CAZRKV010000384.1:0-1909 GCA_964600305.1 uncultured Nocardioides sp.
CCCGCAGCTCGGCCAGCGGCAGGTCGAACAGCCCCTCGACGACCAGCGCGTCGCCGCCGGTGCGCCCGAGGGCGGTCACCGGTACGCCGTGCCGGGCGGCCGCCGCGGCGAGCGCGTCGGCCTGCTCGTCGGTGACGGTGACGACCGCGCGGGCGGTGGACTCGGAGAACAGCGCCACGAACGGATCACCCTCGAGCGCGACCCGCGCACCGACGCCGTGCCGCAGGGCCGACTCGGTCAGGGCCTGGGCCAGCCCCCCGTCGGACAGGTCGTGCGCCGCGGTCGCCAGGCCGTCCCGGGCCGCCTCGCCGAGCAACCCGGCCAGCGCACGCTCCGCCGCCAGGTCCACCCGCGGCGGGGTGCCACCGAGGTGGTCGTGGACCACGTGCGCCCACTCCGAGCCCGACAGCTCCTCGCGGGTCTCCCCCAGCAGCCAGACCTGCTCGCCCTCGGCCGCGAACCCGCCGCGCAACCGCCGGTCCACGTCGTCGATGACCCCCAGCACCGCCACCACCGGGGTCGGCAGCACGGCGGTGTCGCCGGTGGAGTTGTAGAGGCTGACGTTGCCTCCGGTGACCGGGACGCCGAGCTCGGCGCAGCCGTCCTTCAGTCCGCGGCAGGCCTCGGCGAACTGCCACATCACCCCCGGGTCCTCAGGGGAACCGAAGTTGAGGCAGTCCGAGATCGCCAGCGGGGCGGCCCCGGAGGTCGCGACGTTGCGGAACGACTCCGCGAGCGCCAGCTGCGCGCCGGCGTACGGGTCGAGGCGGGCGAACCGGCCGTTGCAGTCGGTGGCCACGGCCACGCCCAGGCCCGACTCGTCGACCCGCACCATGCCCGCGTCGTCGGGCTGGGCGAGCGCGGTGTTGCCGCGCACGTAGCGGTCGTACTGGTCGGTGATCCACGACTTGTCGCACAGGTTCGGACTCGCCGCCAGGCGCAGCAGGGTCGCACGCAGCTCCGCGCCGCCGGTGGGGCGCGGCAGCGCCTCGGCCCGGTCGGCCTGCAGGGCGTCCTGGTCGGCCGGCCGCTCGTAGGGGCGGTGGTACGTCGGCCCCTCGTGCGCGACGGTCTCCGGCGGTACGTCGACCACCCGCTCGCCGTGCCAGTCGACCTCCAGCCGGCCGCCCGCGGTGACCTCGCCGATCACCGCGGCCTCGACCTCCCACTTCTCGCAGATGGCGAGGAAGGCGTCGACGTCGTCCGGCTCGACGACCGCCATCATCCGCTCCTGCGACTCGCTCATCAGGATCTCCTCGGGGGAGAGCGTGGAGTCGCGCAGCGGCACCCGGTCGAGCTCGACGTACATCCCGCCATCGCCGGCCGAGGCCAGCTCGGAGGTGGCGCAGGACAACCCCGCGCCGCCCAGGTCCTGGATGCCGGCCACGAGGCCGGCCGCGAAGACCTCCAGGGTGCACTCGATGAGCAGCTTCTCCATGAACGGGTCGCCCACCTGCACGCTGGGCCGCTTGGCCGGCCCACCCTCGTCGAACGTCTCGGACGCGAGCACCGAGACGCCCCCGATCCCGTCGCCGCCGGTGCGGGCGCCGTACAGCACCACCTTGTTGCCGGCCCCGGAAGCCTTGGCCAGGTGCAGGTCCTCGTGGCGCAGGACCCCGACGCACAGCGCGTTCACGAGCGGGTTCCCGGCGTAGGAGGTGTCGAAGACGGTCTCCCCACCGATGTTGGGCAGGCCCAGGCAGTTGCCGTACCCGCCGACGCCGGCGACCACCCCGGGCAGCACCCGCGCGGTGTCGGGCGCGTCCAGCGGACCGAACCGCAGCGGGTCCATCACGCCGATCGGGCGGGCCCCCATCGCGAGGATGTCGCGCACGATGCCGCCGACGCCGGTCGCGGCGCCCTGGTAGGGCTCGACGTAGCTGGGGTGGTTGTGCGACTCGACCTTGAA
>CAZRKV010000385.1:0-1886 GCA_964600305.1 uncultured Nocardioides sp.
ACGACCGGAACCCCCGCGGCCATCGCCTCGTGCAGGACCAGCGGGAAGCCTTCCTTGCGAGACGTCATGGCCCCGATGCTGGCCTTGGCCCACTCACCCGCCATGTCCGTCGTCGGGCCCGGCAGCTCGACCCGGTCGTACAGCTGGTGCTTGCGGGCCTTGTTCATCAGACGTCCACGGGACGTGCCCTCGCCGAAGATGCGAAGCCGCCACCCGGGCAGCCGGTCGCTGATCGTGGCGAACGCCTCGATCAGGTGCTCCCACTGCTTCTCGGGAACCAGACGACCGGCCGACATGATCAGGGGCTGGTCGAGTCGCGACCGTGGAGAGTGCTGGGGGGCGGCGTTCGGCATCGTCACCACGTGGGGAGCCCGCGGCCCGAGCTGCTGTCTGAGCCAGGCCTCGTTGTCCTCGGTCAGGGCAACCACCGCGTCTGCCTGGGCTGCGAACGCGAGGAGCGGTTCGACACCGGCCGTGCGGTGCATCGACGAGCGGTGCTCCTGGTGGACGAGCGCGACGTCACGGGGGGCGAGCTGGCAGGCAGCCGCCAGGAGCCCCGGCGTGAGCGTCACGAGGATGTCGGCGTCGATCGAGCCCAGGTGTGCCTCGAGAGCGACGTCGCACAAGGCGTTCAAAGTGGGGTCCCACTGCGGGGGGACCAGGAGGGAGGGCCGGCCCGGCAGTCGATCCGCATCCGCACCCAGCTCCACTCCGGGGACCGAGACCGGCTGGTCGGGCACCGCGTGGGACAGGTAGCGGAGGGTCACCCGGTGGTCCACGGCGAGCTTGGGGTGAGGAGCCTGTCGCAGGACGCTCACGATCTCGACCTCGTGGCGGTCACAGAGCTGGTTCGCCTGGCTGACGACGGCGCGCTCGGTGCCGGCGAGATGGTCCACGGTGAGGAGGAGGAACGCGATCTTCATCGGTCACCCGGGGTGATGGAGAGCATGAGTGTCCCGGACCTGTGCCAGGTCAGCGACACGTTCCGCCCTGCCGAGGCGACGGAGGGCATGAGCACGCTGCGCTGGGGCCTGGCGAGATCGTTGCGGAGACGGGTCAGGGGCAGGAAACCCCTCTCCCCGGTCGTTGCCAGGCCGAACTGTCGCGGGCCCGAGACGCCTGGCACCCCGTCGACCTCCGCGGTCACGATTCCCTCACGACTGGTCCCGGTCGACTCCTCCACGACCGTCCCGTCCTCCTCCAGCACGACGAGCTCCCGGCCGGTTCCAGGGGTCTCGGCCCAGCGCACGATCAGCGCTTGGTCCGTGCGGCCGACGGCCAGCACCTCCGAGGTGGGTTCGACGGGGTGTGGTCGGATGGTGACCTGGCCTGTGGGTCCACGTGTCACCGAGAACCGCCGGAGCGGGTCCGGGCACACCGGACTCTGCGTCGGGAAGACCTCGAAGCACGTCCCCGGGGTGGCGACGACGGGCAGGGGCTTCCTCCCCTCGCCCACGAGGATCAGGTCGAATGCGTCGTCGGCGGGTGCCAGAGCCCCGAGCGACGCGATCACCGAGGTCGGGCCGCCCTGCGGGACCGGGTCGTCGAGCAGCGGGAAGAGGGCGCCCTCCGGGTCGAGGACACCCAGCTTCCCGGCCACGGGGGTGGTCACGTGCAACCAGAGGTGGCAACCGTCGAGCACCTGTGCGCGGTCGGTGACAACAGCCGTGCGACGGGCTGGCTTGCGCTTCGGGAGTCGGATGGCCATTCGCTCTCGGGACAGGTGCGTGCAGGAACGGTGACGTCGGGACGCCTGCCGTGGGCAGATGCTATCCAAGGCACCGATCTGGATGGTCGATCAAGTGCGGGAGCGTCCAGTGCGAGCCGTGCCAGGTGGTGGACCACATGAGAGCATCTCCCGCGTGAAGGCCGCCGCCCACCTCCTG
>CAZRKV010000386.1:0-1885 GCA_964600305.1 uncultured Nocardioides sp.
ATGGAGCCATGACCGAGCAGCGCGTGATCGTCGTGTACGGCGCGGGCCCGGGCGTGAGCGCCTCGGTGGCCCGCCGGTTCGCCCGCGAGGGGTACGCCGTGGGGTTGCTCGGCCTCGACGACGCCCCGCTGGCTGCCCTCGCGGCGGAGCTCGAGCAGGCGGGCGCCACCGTCGCGACCGCCGCCGTCGACCTCACCGACGCCGACGCGACCACCACCGCCACGCACCAGCTGGCCGAGCGGCTGGGCGGGATCGACGTGGTGCACTTCAACCCCAGCGCCTTCCGGGAGGCCGACCCGCTGGAGCTGGGCGTCGAGGAGCTGTTGGCCGACGTCAGGCTCGGGATCGGTGCACTGCTGACCGCGGTGCAGGCCGCGCGACCGCACCTGCGGTCCGGCGGTCGGGTGACCGCCACCGGGAGCATGGCCGCGGACCGGCCGTGGCACCGCGCCGCCTCCCTGGGGGTGCAGAAGTCCGGGCTGCGCAACCTGGTCCACAGCATCGACGCGACGCTGGCTCCCGGCGCCCGCGCGGTGTCGGTGACGGTCTGGGGCTCCCTCGCCCGCGAGGGGCCGTTCACGCCGGACCGGGTGGCCGAGGCGATCTGGGACGCTGCCCACCAGGACGAGGGGGAGTGGCGCACCGAGGTCCGCTACGAGGGCTGAGGTCGCGACCGCCCCACACCTGCGGACTAGAACACGTTACAGTTTCGCTCGACGCGTCGAGCGGAAGGAGTCCACGTGCAGCAGCTGACCGACCGGGTGGCGGTGGTGACCGGGGCCGGGAGCGGGATCGGCCGGGAGGTCGCCCGGAAGCTGGCGGAGCGGGGCTGCCACGTGGCCGTGGTCGACGTACGCGCCGAGGGGCTCGAGCAGACGGCCGACCTCGTGCGGGCCCGGGGCGTGCGCGCCTCCACCCACGTCGCCGACGTGCGCGACGCCGACCGCATGACCGCCCTGGCCGGCGAGGTCGAGGCCGAGCACGGCGGCTGCCACGTGCTGGTCAACAACGCGGGCGTCACCTCGGCCGGCGCCTTCGAGGACGAGCCGCTGGAGGACCTGCACTGGATCGTCGACGTCAACGTCTGGGGCGTGGTCCACGGCTGCCAGGCGTTCCTCCCGCTGCTCAGGCGCCAGGAGGAGGCGCACGTCGTGAACGTCTCCAGCATGGTCGGCCTGGTCGGGCTGCCCCACAACGCGGCGTACGCGCTGACCAAGGGCGCGGTGCGCTCGTTCTCCGAGGCACTGCGCGCGGAGCTCGTGACCACCGGCGTCCGGGTGACCACCGTCTTCCCCGGCGCCCACCGCACCGGCATCACCCAGACCGCCCGCGGCAGCCAGGGGGCCCGGATCGCCGCGCTCGGCCGGTCCCGGTACGCCGCCATCGGGATGCGCTCACCGGCCGGGGCCGCCCGCCGGATCGTGCGCGGCATCGAGCGCGACCGGGCCCGGGTCGTGGTCGGCCCCGATGCGCGGACGCTGGACCTGCTGGCCCGGGTCGCCCCGGGGCGCACCGACACCCTGGGCCGGCTCACCAGCCGCGCGGCGGCGCGCTCGCGCTGAGCACGCCCCGGGCGCACGCCGCCCCCCGCGGCACCGCTCACACGTTGCGGCGGTACTGCCCCCCGACCTCGAAGAACGCCTCGGTGACCTGCTGCAGCGAGCAGACCCGGGCGGCCTCCATGAGGACGCCGAAGACGTTCTCCCCGGACACGGCGGCGTCCTTGAGCTTCGCGAGCGCCTCGGCAGCCTCGGCGCCGTGGGTGCGCTGGAACTCCCGCACCCGCGTGAGCTGGGACTGCTTCTCCTCCTCGGTGGCCCGGGCCAGCTCGATCTCCGAGGGTGAGGCCTCGGTGTCGGGCTTGGTGAAGGTGTTGCCGCCGACG
>CAZRKV010000387.1:0-1858 GCA_964600305.1 uncultured Nocardioides sp.
CGGGGGGTGAGCCCGGTGGCGTCGGGAGGTCCGTCGGGCAGCTCGCTGACCCTCGAGTCCTCGGGTTCCGTGGTCCTGCGTCGCGCCATCTGCGTGCCCTTCCGATCGTGCCGCCGCCTGCTGGATGTGGTCTCCACGCTAGTGCGCGCGACGAGCCACTTCAAACACCTGTTCGAAGTGCGTGTCGTGGTTGACTCGGCCCATGGCGAGCGCGGTGGACGGTCCGGCGGGTACGAGCTGCGTGGTGACCGGGGGCGCCCGCGGGATCGGTCGGGAGATCGCCCGGTTGCTGGTCGCGCAGGGCCACGCCGTCGTACTCACCGACATCGACGGGGCCGCCGCGGCTGAGACCGCTGCGGCGGTCGGTGCCGCGGAGGGGCTGGCCCAGGACGTGCGCGAGGAGCTCTCCCACACCGAGGTGGCGGCGGCCGCGCAGCGGCACGGTCGGCTGGTGGCGTGGTTCAACAACGCCGGCGTGGGCCACGACGGCACCCTGGCCGAGCTCACCGCCGAGCAGGTACGCCGCCTCGTGGACGTCAACCTGGGTGGCGTGCTGTGGGGGACCCGCGCGGCGCTCGAGGCGTTCGGTCCGCACGGGCGGGGGGACGTGGTCAACGTCGCCTCCCTCTCCGGGCTCGGCCCGGTCCCCGGGTTGAGCGTGTACGCCGCCACGAAGGCCGCCGTCGTCTCCCTGACCATGTCGGTGGACGCCGAGGCCCCGCCCGGTGTGGGGGTGCACGCGGTCTGTCCCGACGGTGTCCGCACCGACCTGGTGCGCGAGATGGCCCACGACGGGTTGGCCAAGGCCCTGGTGCACTCCGGTGGTGGCCTGCTGGACCCGGCCGAGGTGGCCCGGGCGGCGGTGGACCTGGTCGGGTCGTCCCGGGTGGTGCGCACGATGCCGGGCTGGCGGGGCGGCATGATGCGGGCGACGAGCCTGGCGCCGCGCCTGGCCGCGAAGGGACTCGCGGTGGTCCGCAAGCAGGGCGAGCGCACCATGCGTCGCGGCTGAGCACCGACCCTCCTCGCGCGAGCAGCGCGGATCTGCCTGACCTCGTCCATACGGGTGGACGGTAGGGACCCCCACCGACAGAGGTGTTCGAACACGCGCTCGACCGGATCCTTGACTCGTTCGAACACCTGCTCTAGCGTCGAGCACGTGTTCGATCGAACACCTGCTCGACGAGCAACCGGCCTGCGCGACACGCGCCGCGCCGGACTGTCGGAGGGCGTCGGTAGACAACGGATCGAACGCCGACCACGACGGCTCGACCGGAGCCACTTCCCCTGGAGGTCACCATGAGCACGATCAGCATCCACGCCCACGGTCCCCGACTGGCGGCTGCCGGCCCGCGCGGCACCCGCCCCGCAGCCGGTGGGGTGCGGCTGACCCGGCGCGGCCGGTTGGTGGTGCTCCTCGCGGCGCTGGTGCTGCTGGCCTCGGCGGCCCTGTTCCTGGGGGCCACGTCGGTGGCCACCGACCAGCCGGGCACGCCCCCGCCGCACGAGGTGGTCACCGTCGACTCGGGCCAGACCCTGTGGGGGATCGCCGCCGAGGTGACCCCGGCGGGCGCGGACGTGCGGGAGACGGTCACCGAGATCAAGCAGCTCAATGCCCTGGACACCGTCGTGCTCGACGCGGGACAGGAGCTGATGGTCCCCGTCGGGGACTGACCAGACCCTCCGCCGGTCGACCTCGACCCCGGCCGGCGGAGAAGACGACGGGCGGGGTGCACCGGACTTGGGGAAGGCCGGACACCCCGCCCGAGTCACGTCCGACGACCTCGGCAGTGCCGCGGGGCCGACTTGGCGGTGCCGTGGGGCCGACTCGGCGGTGCCGCAGGGCCGACTCGGCGGT
>CAZRKV010000388.1:0-1838 GCA_964600305.1 uncultured Nocardioides sp.
TGTCCGAGGAGCCGAAGGGGCACGTCGCCGTCTACCCCTTCGTGCGCTCCTACGAGTGGTACCTCCTGCCCGACGACGAGCGTCGTGCGCTGCTCGCCGAGCACGGGCAGATGGCGCGCGGCTTCCCCGACGTGCGGGCCAACACCGTGCCCAGCTTCGCGCTCGGGGACTACGAGTGGATCCTGGCCTTCGAGGCCGACGACCTCGACCGGATCGTCGACCTGATGCGGCACCTGCGCGGCTCCGAGACCCGGCGGCACGTGCGTGAGGAGGTGCCGTTCTACACCGGCGCCCGCGTCCCGGTCGCCGAGCTGCTCGACCGCCTGCCCTGACCGCCGTCCGGGCACCCGAGGGAGTACTCAGGGACGCTGCCCCGCAGGCAGCAGGGCGGCCAGGTCGGCTCCCCACCGCTCGGCCCGGCCGAGCTCGCCCACGGCGAGCGGACCCTCCTGTCCGGTGACGAAGAAGGACTCGCCGGCCCGCACCGTGCGCCAGCCCTGCCGGTGCAGGGCCTTCGCCGCGCTCCGGGCCGCCGAGCCGGGGAAGTGGCGCACCCGGGTGTCGAAGGTGCGGACCTCCACGCCCTCGACGGGGTGGCTCCGCTCGATCCAGTCCCGGATTCCCGGGCCCTCCGGCGACGTGGCTCCCCGCTGGCGCGCGTCGTCGCGGGTCCCCTCCCGGCTCATCGAGAACGCGTGCGTGGGCCCACCGACCAGCAGCAGGGTGCCCGGCTCCACGGACTCGGGTGCTTCACCCGGTCCCACGCGGGCCACCCGGATGCCCGGGGCCGCCCGCTCCAGTCCACGGACCATCCGCTGCGCCACCTCCGCGGTGTTGCCCCAGTGGGACTCCACGACCAGCACGACCCTCGTCGTCTCGTTCATCTGGTCCACCTCCACTCCCATGCTCGGGCCGGGGACCGCGCGGGAACAGGTGCAAGGGTCCCCTCCCGGTGGGACCTTCGGCCCCCGTACGCACCTGCCCGGGCGGTTGGCGGGACCGCTACGCTGCCACGGCAAGCCTGAACCGCCCCGGCCCGGGACCCATCGGTGGACCGCGGTACACGTTAGGAATCCCATGAAGCGCATCGCCGCCCTCGCCCCCGCCCTCGTGCTCGTCCTCGCCGCCTGCGGTGGCGGGTCCGACGACTCCGGGTCGATGTCGGACGCCGAGCAGCAGGCCGCCGACAGCCTCGCCCAGCAGTTCGAGTCCGGGGACACCGAGGCTGCCCAGGAGTTCGCCCAGTGCACCGGGGACGAGATCGTCTCCCGCGTGGGGCTGGAGACCCTGAAGGAGGACGGCTTCGTCGACGAGAACAACGAGGCGGTCCAGGACCAGGGGGAGCAGGACCTGAGCGCGCAGACCTCGGACCAGATCGCCTCGGCCATCGTGGAGTGCAACGACTGGGACGCCCAGGGGGAGACCCTCAAGGAGCAGGACACGCTCCAGGCCTCCGACGAGCAGGTCGACGAGTTCGTGGAGTGCGCGAAGGAGGTCGACGAGGCCGACTACCACGCGATGCTGCAGGTGAGCATCTCGAGTGAGCACGGCGACCAGGAGGCTGCCGAGCGCGGCGCCGAGGCCTTCCAGCAGTGCCAGTCCGAGGCCGGACTGATGCCCGCTCCCGGGGGCCAGCAGCAGGGTGGCCAGCAGGGCGACGGCCAGGGTGGCCAGCAGGGCGACCAGGAGGCGCCCGCCGACGAGTGACCCCGGGAGTGACCCCGGGAGTGACCCAGGTGGGACGCCCCGGGGTCGGCGAGTCTCAGCGAGGCTCGAGCCGCAGCGCCACCGAGTTGATGCAGTAGCGGTCGCCGGTCGGCGTACCGTAGCCGTCCGGG
>CAZRKV010000389.1:0-1836 GCA_964600305.1 uncultured Nocardioides sp.
ACTCCATCAGCTCCGGCAGCACCTCACGCACCTGCCACCACCTCCACCAGCTCCTCGAAGGTCGCCAGTGAGTTGACGGCGACGAAGTCGTCGACGTGCGGGAGCACCGCCCGCACCCCCTGCTGGACCGGTTCGTACCCGGCCTTGCCGCGGTGCGGGTTCACCCACACCACCCGGTGGGCCAGCCGGTGCAGCCGCGCGGCCTGGGTGCCGAGCTCGCTGGCGTCCCCGCGCTCCCACCCGTCGCTGAACACCACCACCACGGCCCCGCGGGCCAGGCCCCGGGCACCCCACCGGTCGAGGAAGGCCTTGAGCGTCTCGCCCAGCCGGGTGCCCCCCGACCAGTCCGGCACCGCCTCGCCCGCGGCCACGAGGGCACGCTCGGTGTCCCGGTGGCGCAGCGCGCCGGTGACCCGGGTCAGGCGGGTGCCCAGGGTGAAGACCTCGGCCGGGGCCGGCCCGTGCCCCGCGCGGACGAAGCGGTGCGCCAGCCGCAGCAACCCGTCGGCGTACCCGCTCATCGAGCCCGACACGTCCACCAACAGCACCACCCGTCGCGGCCGCGTCCCCCGCCGGCGCCAGGCGATCCGGGAGGGCTCCCCCATCCGACGCAGGCTCTCCCGCAGCGTGCGGGAGGCGTCGACCCGGCCGCGGTGCCACTGCCGGTGCCGGGCGGTACGCCGTGTCGGCAGCACCGGGTGGACCCGGGCGAACATCGCGGCCAGGACCTGCTTCTCCGCGGCCGACAGCTCGGCCACGTCCCGGTGCCGCAGCACCTCGGTCTCGCTGGCGGCCAGCCCCTGCTCGGGGTCCTCCCCGTCCTCACCCGCGGAGTCCTCCTCGCCGAGCGAGCGCATCGGCACCGCCACCGCCTCGGCCGGGTCCGCCGGACGGGGCAGGTCACGGCCGTCGAACCAGGCGGCGAACACCTGGTCGTACCGGGCCAGGTCGTCGGGGCCGCAGCACAGCGTCGCCCGACCGGCGGCGTGTGTCGCGGCCACGTCGTCGGCCCCCAGCAACGCCACCGCCCGCAGGAAGTCCTGGGCCCGGTCCTGGGTCACCGGCACCCCCGCGGCACGCAGCGCCCGGGTGAAGCCCAGGAGGATCTCGTCGCCCTCGTGTCGCAGGATTGTCGTCATCGCGCCAGCATCCGATCCAGGGCCTCGCGCACCCGGTCGGTGTCCTCGCGGTACTTCACCAGGGCACCCACGGTCGTCGAGGCCGCCTCCAGGTCCAGCTCGGTGGTGCCGAGCAGCTGCAGGGCGCGCGCCCAGTCGAGGGTCTCGGCCACGCCGGGCGGCTTGAGCAGGTCGTCGCGGCTCCGCAGCTGCTGGACCGCGGTGACCACCTGGCGGGCCAGCGCCTCGCTCACCTCGGGGGCCCGGGTGCGCACGATCTCCACCTCGCGCTCCAGGCCCGGGTGCTCGATCCAGTGGTAGAGGCACCGACGCTTCAGGGCGTCGTGGAGCTCACGGGTCCGGTTGGAGGTGAGCACCACGATCGGCGGGGTCGCCGCCCGGACCGTGCCGATCTCGGGGATCGACACCTGGTAGGACGAGAGCACCTCGAGCAGGAACGCCTCGAACTCGTCGTCGGCGCGGTCCACCTCGTCGACCAGCAGCACCGCCGGGCTCTGCTTGAGCGCCTGCAGCACCGGGCGGGCGAGGAGGAAGCGCTCGTCGTACAGGCTCTTCTCCGCCTCCTCCACGCTGCGCTCGACCTCGGACCCGGCCCCGGCGCCGGCGACCGCCTCCATCGCCCGCAGGTGCAGGATCTGGCGCGGGAAGTCCCAGTCGTAGAGCGCCTGGCTGGCCTCGATCCCCTCGTAGCACTGCA
>CAZRKV010000390.1:0-1830 GCA_964600305.1 uncultured Nocardioides sp.
GGCGTCGCCGGACGTCTCGGGGGGGAACTGGGTGGCGGCGAGCGGACCGTCCTCGACGGCGGCGACGAACCGGGCCCCCGCGTGCTCGGCCCAGGTGACCAGGGGCGCCCGGGTCGGGCCGTGGGTCTGCAGGGTCCACTCCCGCACGGCGTAGGAGTGGACGAAGTAGAAGCGCTCGTCGGCGATGCCCTCGAACAGCCGGGACCCCTCGGGGCCGTCGACGGTGTTCCAGCCCATGTGTGGCACCACCGGGGCCTGGATCCGCTCCACGACACCGGGCCACTCGTCGCAGCCCTCGGTCTCGACGCCGTGCTCGACCCCCCGGGAGAACAGCACCTGCATGCCGACGCAGATGCCCAGCACCGGGCGCCCGCCGGCCAGGCGCCGGTCGATCAGCTCCGGGCCCTGCACGGCCCGCAGCCCGGCCATGCACGCGGCGAACGCACCCACCCCCGGGACCACGAGGCCGTCGGCGGCCAGCGCCGCCGACCTCTCCGGGGTGAGCTCCACCTCGGCCCCGGCCCGCTCCAGGGCGCGCACCGCGGAGCGGAGGTTGCCGGAGCCGTAGTCGAGGACGACCACCCGGGGGGCGGTCACAGCGTCCCTTTCGTCGAGGGAACCCCGGTCTCGCGCGGATCGAGCGCGACGGCGTCCCGGAAGGCGCGGGCGAACGCCTTGAACTGGGTCTCGACCAGGTGGTGCGGCTCGCGCCCGGCCAGCACCCGCACGTGCAGCGCGATGTGGGCGTGGAAGGCGATCGTCTCGAACACGTGCCGGGTGAGCGACCCGAGGTAGGGCACCCCGCCGTTGCCCCCACCGATGTTCACGAACTCCTGGCCGGCGGGCTCACCGGTGTGCACGCAGTAGGGCCGCCCGGAGACGTCGACGACGGCCTGCACGAGCGCCTCGTCCAGCGGCACCGTGGCGTCGCCGAACCGTCGGATGCCCTGCTTGTCCCCCAGCGCCTCGCGCAGCGCCTCGCCGAGCACGATCGCGGTGTCCTCGACCGTGTGGTGGGCGTCGACCTGCACGTCACCCTCGGCCCGCACCACGAGGTCGACCAGCGCGTGCCGGGCGAAGGAGTCGAGCATGTGGTCGTAGAACCCCACCCCGGTCGAGACCTCGGACCGCCCCCGGCCGTCGAGGTCCACCTCCACGTGCACCCTCGACTCCCGGGTGCCGCGGTCGATCGTGGCCGTGCGAGTCATCTACGTCCTTCTTCCGTGTCTGCCTGCCCGTCGGGCTCTCCCGTCGCATTCTCCCCCACCGCGTCCATCGCGGTGCGGAAGGCCTCCATCTCCGCCGGTGTGCCCACCGAGACCCGCAGCCACCCGTCCGGCCCGGTCTCCCGGACCAGCACCCCCCGGTCCAGCAGTCCCTGCCAGACCGCGTGCCGGTCGGCGAAGGTGCCGAAGAACACGAAGTTGGCGTCGCTGTCGGCGACGTCGTACCCGCGCTCCCGCAGCCAGGCCACGCAGCGGTCGCGCTCCCCGCGCAGCTGGTCGACCCGTCCGAGGAGCTCGGGGGCGTGCCGCAGGGCGGTCAGCGCGACGGCCTGGGTGACCGCGGAGAGGTGGTAGGGCAGGCGAACCACGCGCAGCGCGTCGCAGACCTCCGGCGCCGCGGCGAGGTAGCCCACCCGGGCCCCGGCCAGGGCGAACGCCTTGCTCATCGTGCGGGAGACGACCAGGTTGCGGTGCCCGGGCAACTGCTCCAGGGCGCTCGGGGTGCCGGTGCGCCGGAACTCGCCGTACGCCTCGTCGATCACCACGATCCCGTCCCCGGCGGCCTCGCACAGCGAGGCCACGGCCTCGGGCGGCAGCGCGGTGC
>CAZRKV010000391.1:0-1825 GCA_964600305.1 uncultured Nocardioides sp.
TCAAACACACTGTTGAGTTCTCAAACATCACACCCACAACCGACACCGCCCACACAGAGCGACCTCGGAGGAGGCAACCCGCAAAACCTACTGGAAGTGCGGGACCCGGTCAAACCCGGAGGTTCGAGCCGGAGGCGGCCACCGCGTGCGCCCACCTCGCGGTCTGAAGACCAGATTGGTGGGTGCCGCTCGCGGCGACAGGTAGAACATTAGCACCCCCGGCGGGCCTGCACCAACCGGGGGCGCCGGTGCTGCATCGTCGCAGGTCAGCGGCGCTTCGCGGGTCGGTAGTCCGACACCGACCGGTCGCCGGTGACCCAGAACCGCCACGGCCGGTCGGCCGCCGCGCGCAGCCCCACGCGGGGGCCGGTGCTGATGGCCGGATCCCGCCCGGCCGGCAGCTCCAGCCCGATCCCCTCGTCCGTCGGCAGCTCCGGGGCCAGGGCGTGGCCGTCGTGGGCGAGCGAGATCCCCAGGGCGCGGCACAGTCGTCCCGGCCCCCGGGCCAGGTCCCGGTCGCTGGTCGAGGCGCCCCGGCGGTGCCGGGCCAGGTCCGCGCCCTCGACGACCTCGCCGGCGCGCAGGAGCACGGCGGAGGCACGCCCCTCCGCCCCGGTGACGA
The DNA here is from genome assembly GCA_964600305.1 of uncultured Nocardioides sp. Taxonomy (GTDB): domain Bacteria; phylum Actinomycetota; class Actinomycetes; order Propionibacteriales; family Nocardioidaceae; genus Nocardioides. The sequence continues at coordinate 623 of CAZRKV010000391.1, forward strand.
GGTTGGCGCACACGTGCATGCCGTAGATCAGGTAGGTGTAGAGGTGTCCCGCGGGGCCGAACATCACCTCGTTGCGCGGCGTGGGGCCACGGTAGGCGTGGGACCCCGGGTCCTCGGCGCCGTCGTACGCCTCCACCTCGGTCAACCGGACGACCACGGCCCCGTCCTCGGTGGTGTGCCCCAGGCGCGCCCCCAGGAGCATCGGGGCGACCTCGAGCACCGGCCCGGTCAGGAGGCGGGACAGGTCGACGTCGGACATGGTCAGGACCCGGCGGCGACCCAGGTGCGGTGCTCGGCGACGGTTCGCCCGAGCTCGGCCAGCTGGTCCTGCACCCGCGCTGGGGCGGTCCCTCCGCGGGCGTCGCGGGAGGCCACCGACCCCGCCACCGTGAGCACCTCCCGGACCCCGGGGGTCAGCGCCGGGTGGATGTCGGCGAGCTGGGCGTCGGTGAGGCCGTCCAGCTCCACCCCCAGCTCCTCGCACCGCTGCACACAGGTGCCCGCGACCTCGTGGGCGACGCGGAAGGGCACCCCCTCCCGCACCAGCCACTCCGCCACGTCGGTGGCCAGGGTGAAGCCCTGCGGGGCCAGCTCCGCCATCCGCCCGGTGTCGAAGCCCAGGGTCGCCACCATCCCGGTGAAGGCCGGCAGCAGCACCTCCAGGGTGTCGACCGAGTCGAAGACCGGCTCCTTGTCCTCCTGCAGGTCGCGGTTGTAGGCCAGCGGGAGTGCCTTGAGAGTGGTCAGCAGCCCGGTGAGGTTCCCCAGCAGCCGGCCCGCCTTGCCCCGCGCCAGCTCGGCGATGTCCGGGTTCTTCTTCTGGGGCATGATGCTCGACCCGGTCGACCAGGAGTCGTGCAGCCGGACGAAGCCGAACTCCCGCGTCGCCCACAGGATCACCTCCTCGGCGAGCCGGCTCACGTCGATGCCCACCATGGCGGCGACGAACGCGAACTCGGCCACGAAGTCGCGCGAGGAGGTCCCGTCGATCGAGTTGGCGCTGGACCCGGTGAACCCCAGGTCCCGCGCGACCGCCTCCGGGTCCAGTCCGAGGCTGGATCCGGCCAGGGCGCCCGACCCGTACGGCGAGTCGGCCGCCACCCGGGTGTCCCAGTCCCGCAGCCGCTCGACGTCACGCACCAGCGGCCAGGCGTGGGCGAGCAGGTGGTGGGCGAGCAGCACCGGCTGGGCGTGCTGGAGGTG
>CAZRKV010000392.1:0-1819 GCA_964600305.1 uncultured Nocardioides sp.
GCACCGCCGAGTCGGCTCTGCGGCACCGCCGAGTCGGCCCTGCGGCACCGCCGAGCCTCCCGCGATGCTAGAACGTGTTCTCGTATCCGGGAAGCCACGTCCCACTGATTCGTCGGGGGTACGGCGGCCCCGGGGGAGGGGTAGTCTCCCCGGGGATGCCGATCGAGATCGATGAGCACTTCCTCCGGATGCTGTCGCAGTGGCGACCCACCGAAGCGCCGTCCATCGGGGTCGACCCACGCACGGCGCTGGCGTACTTCGACGCGAGCCTGCGCAGCCGGCACGCCGACTTCGCCGCCCGCTGGTTGCAGTCCGAGGGCGAGGGCTTCTACACGATCGGCTCGTCCGGCCACGAGAGCAACGCCGCGGTCGCGATGGCGCTGCGACCCACCGACCCCGCCCTCCTGCACTACCGCTCCGGCGGCTTCTACATGGCCCGGGCCGCCCAGGTCCCCGGTAGTACGCCGGTCCGCGACGTGCTGCTCGGCGTGGTGGCCGGGGTCGAGGACCCGATCTCCGGGGGGCGGCACAAGGTGTTCGGCCATCCGGCGCTGAGCATCATCCCGCAGACCTCCACCATCGGCTCGCACCTGCCCCGCGCCCTGGGTGTCGCCTACGCCCTCGGCCGGGGCCGGAGGATGGAGGTCGACCTGGCCTGGCCCGAGGACGCGGTGGTGGTGACCAGCATGGGCGACGCGTCGGCCAACCACTCGACGGTGCTCGGGGCGATGAACGCGGCAGACCACATCGCCCACCGGGGGCTGGACCTGCCGTTGCTGATCGTCTGCGAGGACAACGGCCTCGGCATCCGTGGACGCGTTGCTGACCGCACGCACCGCCGCCGACCGGGTCCGGGCCGAGCGGCGCCCAGCCGTCCTGCACCTGGAGACGGTGCGCTTCATGGGGCACGCCGGCTCCGACGTCGAGCAGGCCTACCGCACCCGCGCGGAGATCGCGGCCGACCACGCGAGGGACCCCCTGTGGAGCGCCGCGCAGCTGCTGCTCGAGACCAGTGCGCTCACGGTCGAGGAGGTGCGGGAGCGCTACGAAGCCACCCGCGCCGAGGTGATGGGCGAGGCCCGTTCCCTGTGCGGGAGCAAGCGCCTGGACTCCGCGGCGGCGGTGATGGAGCCCCTGGTCCGCTCCCGCCCGGAGGCAGTGCGGGCCGCCGTACGTCGTCGGCCGCCCGGCAATCCCGACCTGCGTCCCGACGGCGACGGGACCGCACGCACCCTCGCCCAGGCGATCAACGCCACCCTCTCCGAGGTGCTCGCCCTGCACCCGGAGGCCCTGGTCTTCGGTGAGGACGTCGCCCGCAAGGGCGGGGTGTACGGCGTCACCCGGGGCCTGGTGAAGCAGCACGGACCGACCCGGGTCTTCGACACGCTGCTGGACGAGCAGACGATCCTCGGCCTCGCGCTGGGCGGGGCGGTCAGTGGCCTGGTGCCGATCCCGGAGATCCAGTACCTCGCCTACGTGCACAACGCTGCGGACCAGCTGCGCGGGGAGGCCGGCACGCTGTCGTACTTCTCGGCGGGGCGGTACCACAACGGGATGGTGGTGCGGATCGCCGGACTCGCCTACCAGAAGGGCTTCGGGGGGCACTTCCACAACGACAACTCCCTGGCCGCGCTGCGCGACATCCCGGGCCTGGTGCTGGCGGTGCCCAGCAGCGCCGCGGAGGCTCCGGACCTGTTGCGCACGTGCGTGGCGCTGGCGAAGGAGGAGGGCCGGGTCTGTGTCTTCCTCGAGCCGATCGCGCTTTACCACACCCGCGACCTGCACGAGGACGGCGACGGGCTCTGGACAGCCACCGCGG
>CAZRKV010000393.1:0-1807 GCA_964600305.1 uncultured Nocardioides sp.
TCGATGGTGAGGGTGACGCCCTTGAGGATCTCCTTGGGGCCGTCCTCGGTGGTCACCGAGACGTGCAGGTCCTTGATCTCCAGTGTGCTCATGCGGTTGGTCCTTGTCCGTTCGAAGTCGTGGGGTGGTCTGGCCGGGCCGCGCTAGCGGGCACCGTTCAGGGTCGTGGTCGGGTCGACGTACACCTCGCCGTCGCGGACCTCCACCGGGAAGGTCGCGACCGGCTCGGTCGCCGGGAGGCACATCGCCTTGCCGGTGCGCAGGTCGAAGGTGGAGCCGTGCAGGAAGCACTCGATCTCGCAGCCCTCGACCTCGCCGTCGGTGAGCGGCACCGACTGGTGGGTGCACTCGTTGCGGACGGCGAAGACCTCCTCGCCGCAGCGGGCCACGGCGATGTCGACGCCGCCGAGGGTGACCGCGAGGCCCTCGTCCTCGGCGATCTCCTCGACGCGGCAGGCACGCTCGAGGCTCACGGGCGTGCCTCCACCTCGGGAGCGGCCCCGTCGAGTGCGACGGTGCCGACGTTCTTGGCCAGCTCGGCCTCCACCGTCGTCATCAGCTTCTCCTCCAGCGCGGGGACGTCGATGCGCCGGATCAGGTCGTTGAAGAAGCCGTGGACGACCAGGCGACGGGCCTCGGCCTCCTCGATCCCGCGGGAGCGCAGGTAGAACAGCTGCTCGTCGTCGAAGCGACCCACCGCGGAGGCGTGCCCGGCCCCCTCGATCTCGCCGGTCTCGATCTCCAGGTTCGGCACGGAGTCGGCCTGGCACCCGTCGGTGAGCACCAGGTTGCGGTTCTCCTCGAAGGTCTCGATGCCCTCGGCCACCTTGCGGATCAGGACGTTGCCGATCCAGACGGTGTGCGCGCCCTCGCCCTGCAGCGCGCCCTTGTAGACCACGTTGCTCTTCGTGCGGGGCGCGTTGTGGTCGGCGAAGAGCCGGTGCTCGATGTGCTGGCCGGCGTCGGCGAAGTAGAGGCCGAGCAGCTCCGCGGAGCCGCCCGGGCCGGCGTACCGGACGTTGCAGTCCATCCGCACCATGTCGCCGCCGAAGGAGACGGCGACGTGCTTGTACGTCGCGTCGCGGCCGACCCGGGCCTCGTGGTGGGTCAGGTGCGCGGCGTCGTCGGCCCAGTCCTGCAACGAGACGACCGAGACCTGGGCGCCGTCACCCACCTCGACCTCGACGACCTGGGCCAGCGCGGCGCTGCCGGTGTGGTTGAGCACCACGGTCGCCCGGGAGTGCGGGCCGAAGCGGAGCGCGAGGTGCTGGGCGGTGGTGGCCTGCGCGTCCGACCCGGACAGGTCGATGACCACGGGCCGGTCCAGCTCCGCCTCGGCCGGGACGTCGACCAGCAGCGTCTCCCCGACCTCGGACAGCACCCGGGCGGCGAACCGGGTGTTGGGCACCAGGCCGCTGATCCCGCGCAGGGCCCGGGCCTCCTCGCCCGAGACGTGGGCCACCGTGGCGCCCTCGGGCCCCTCGGTGGTCGCCGTCACCGGACCGCTGGCGAAGGTCGCGTCGGCGTGCAGGCCCCGCAACCGGGCCAGCGGGGTGAACCGCCAGATCTCCTCGCGGCCGGTGGGTACGGCGTGGTCCGCCACGTCGTAGGACCCCTCTGGGTGGAGGTGGCTGGCCACCCGCTCCTGGGTCTGCTCCTGTTCGAGCGCGGAGCGGACGCTGTCAACTGCTGTCACGTGTCCCCTATCTCGGGATGGGTCAGTCTGGTCGTGTCCGGACGGGTGCGGCGGCGATCAGCCGACCGCGCCCTCCATCTGGAGCTCGATGAGGCGGTTCATCTCGACCGC
>CAZRKV010000394.1:0-1802 GCA_964600305.1 uncultured Nocardioides sp.
GGGAAGGAGAACTGCTTGAACAGGCGCTGCAGCCCCCGCTCGTCGGGCCCCACGCGGGGATAGATCTCGCTCCAGGTGCCCTCGAGGTACGCCGCCGCGACGATGCCGGGACCACCGTGCCCCGGCCCGGTGACGTACATCATCTCCAGGTCCCGCTGCACGATCGCGCGGTTGAGGTGGGCCCAGGTGAAGGTGAGGCCCGGGGTGGTGCCCCAGTGGCCCAGCAGCCGGGGCTTGATGTGCTCGGGTCGCAGGGGTTCGCGCAGCAGCGGGTTGTCCAGCAGGAAGATCTGCCCGACCGAGAGGTAGTTGGCCGCGCGCCACCACGCGTCGACCGACCGCAGCTGCTCGGTGTCGAGGGGTCCGCCGTGCACGGGAGTCTCGAGGGTGGTGCCCATGCTTCCCCAGTCTCCACATCCGGGGGTCGCCAAACCGGGAGGCAGGGCCGGGCCACCGGCCGATACGATCGAGCCATCGGCCCGACCCAGCCACGCCCCGTCCCGACAGGAGCCCACGTGTCCGACATCCTGGTCACCCTCGTCCACGCCGATGCGCGCGAGGAGCAGACCGTGACCACGGGCACGAAGGCGTGGGAGCTGTTCAGCGACCGGCCCGAGGTGATCGCGGCGCGCGTCGACGGGCAGCTGCGGGACCTCGCCCACCCGCTGGCCGGTGGCGAGGAGGTCGCCCCGGTCACGATCGACAGTCCCGACGGTCGCGACATCCTGCGCCACTCCACCGCCCACGTGATGGCCCAGGCGGTCCAGCAGCTGTTCCCCGAGGCCAAGCTGGGGATCGGACCCCCGGTGCAGGACGGCTTCTACTACGACTTCGACGTGGAGCAGCCCTTCCACCCCGAGGACCTCGAGAAGATCGAGACCCGGATGCGCAAGATCATCAAGGAGAACCAGCGCTTCGAGCGGCGGGTGGTCACCGACGCCGAGGCCCGCGAGGAGCTCCGCGACGAGCCGTACAAGCTCGAGCTGGTCGGGCTCAAGGGCTCCGCCGCCGACGCGGCGGAGGGGGCGGGCGCCGAGGTCGGTGCCGGCGAGCTGACCGTCTACGACAACGTGAACCGCAAGGGCGAGGTCGCCTGGTCGGACCTGTGCCGCGGACCCCACCTGCCGACCACGAAGCGGATCCCCGCGTTCAAGCTGATGCGCAGCGCGGCGGCGTACTGGCGCGGCGACGAGGCGAACCCGCAGCTGCAGCGGATCTACGGCACCGCATGGGAGACCAAGGACGCCCTCGCCGAGCACCTGCACCGGCTCGAGGAGGCCGAGCGGCGCGACCACCGCCGGCTGGGCCGCGAGCTGGACCTGTTCAGCTTCCCCGACGAGCTCGGCTCCGGGCTGCCGGTGTTCCACCCCAAGGGTGGCGTGATCAAGCGGGTGATGGAGGACTACGTCCGCCAGCGCCACATCGAGGAGGGCTTCGAGTACGTCGGCACCCCGCACATCTCCAAGGAGGGGCTGTTCCACACCTCCGGGCACCTGCCGTACTACGCGCACACGATGTTCCCCGCCATGGAGCTCGAGCACAGCGAGTACCGCCTCAAGGCGATGAACTGCCCCATGCACAACCTGATCTACCGCTCCCGCGGGCGCTCCTACCGGGAGCTGCCGCTGCGGCTGTTCGAGTTCGGGCACGTCTACCGCTACGAGAAGTCCGGGGTGGTGCACGGCCTGACGCGGGTGCGCGGCTTCGCCCAGGACGACTCCCACTCCTACGTCACCCCGGAGCAGGCCCCCGCCGAGATCACCCACCTGCTGGACTTCATCCTCGACCTGCTGCGTGACTTC
>CAZRKV010000395.1:0-1799 GCA_964600305.1 uncultured Nocardioides sp.
AGTCCTCGCCGAACCCGGCGCGGGCCGGCGGGGTGTCCCAGGAGGTCCAGGAGCCGGCGTCGAGGCAGAGGTCGATCAGGTCGTGGGCGGAGAGGCGGGTGGTCACAGGAACGAAGGCTAGATGATCGCTGTCGCGGCCCTCGCGGATGTGACAGACATGTGCAACAGTGTCGAGGAATTGTCACAAACCCAGCTGGGAGGTCGCCGTGCCCGCCGACGCCATGTTCGACAAGCACCGGGAGCGGCTGGAGTCCGCGGTCCGCGCCTGCAGCACCCGGGAGTTCTTCAGCGCCTTCGACGAGTCCCCCTCGCCGCGCGTGTACGGCGAGTCCGCGGCAACGGAGGGCAAGCAGGCCTTCGAGGCGTGGCTCGGCGGCGAGTTCCCGGTCACCACCCCCGGCAGCGAGGGACGCGTGGCGACCGAGCGGTCGCCGTACGGCTTCGACCTGGGGGTCTCCTACCCGCGGGCAGGTGACGTCGACGCACTGCTGGCGTCCGCCCGGGCCGGCATGCCTGCCTGGCGCGACGCCGGGCCCGAGGCGCGGGTGGGTGTCGGGCTGGAGGTCCTCGACCGCCTGCACGGTCGGATCTTCGAGGTTGCGGGCGCCGTGCAACACACCAGCGGCCAGGCGTTCGTGATGGCCTTCCAGGCCGGTGGCGCGAACGCCCTGGACCGCGCCCTGGAGGCGATCGCCCAGGCCCACGTCGAGATGGGGCGGCTGCCGCGCACGAGCACCTGGGAGAAGCCGTCGCGCCGCGAGCCGTTGCGGATGGAGTCGACCTTCACCGTCGTGCCCCGCGGCGTCGGCCTGGTGGTCGGGTGCAACACCTTCCCGACGTGGAACTCCTACCCCGGCCTGTTCGCGTCCCTGGTCACCGGCAACGCCGTCGTGGTCAAGCCGCACCCCCGGGCGGTGCTCCCGCTCGCGATCACCGTGCAGGTGTGCCGCGAGGTGCTCGCCGAGGCCGGCTTCGACCCGAACCTCGTGACCGTGGCCGCGGAGGCGCCCGAGGACCGGCTCGCCGCGACTCTCGCCACCCGGCCCGAGGTGCGGCTGGTCGACTACACCGGCGGCACCGCCTTCGGTGAGTGGCTGGAGTCCCACGCCCACCAGGCCGTGGTCTTCACCGAGAAGGCGGGCGTGAACACGGTCGTCGTCGACTCGGTGGCCGACCTCGACGCGATGGCGCGCAACCTCGCGTTCTCCTTCGCGCTCTACACCGGCCAGATGTGCACCGCCCCGCAGAACGTGCTGCTCCCCGCCGACGGCGTCAGGACCCCCGACGGCACCGCGTCGGTGGAGGACGTCGCCACCGCGATCGGTACGGCGCTGGACGGGCTGCTCGCCGACGACGCCAAGGCGGTCGAGCTGCTCGGAGCGGTCGTGAACGACCACGTCCGCGACCGGGTCGACGCCGCGGCCGATCGCGGGCGGGTCCTCGTCCCCTCCCGGGCGATCACGCACCCGGGCTACCCCGACGCGACCGTGCGCACCCCGGCGGTGGTCGCCGTCGACGCGGCCGACCGGGCGACGTACGAGCAGGAGTGCTTCGGGCCGGTGGTGCACCTGGTCGCGACCGACGGCACCGACCAGGCGATCGAGGTCTTCCGGGAGACCGTGACCGAGCACGGGGCGATGACCGCGTCGGCGTACTCCACCTCCGAGGAGGTGCTCGACCGGGTCCGCGCGGCCGCGCTCGACGCCGGCGTCGCGCTGAGCGAGAACCTCCTCGGCGGCGTGTTCGTCAACCAGACCGCCGCGTTCAGCGACTTCCACGGCACCGGGGCCAACCCGGCC
>CAZRKV010000396.1:0-1796 GCA_964600305.1 uncultured Nocardioides sp.
GAGCAGGTGGTCTCCCCGGGCGACATCGGGCGGGCCTGCCACACCACGGCCGACCCGACCCGCGACGGGGTCACGCGGGCGGTGACCGGGGCGCGCGACTCGCAGACGCCGGCGGTCTTCTGGCTCGACCCCGAGCGCGCCCACGACGTCAACCTCACCGACAAGGTCAAGGCCTACCTCGCCGACCACGACACCGAGGGCCTGGAGATCAGCATCATGTCGCCGGTCGAGGCGGCCAAGCTGTCGGTGGAGCGGATCCGCCGCGGCGAGGACACCATCTCGGTGACCGGCAACGTGCTGCGCGACTACAACACCGACCTGTTCCCCATCCTGGAGGTCGGCACCAGCGCGAAGATGCTCTCGATCGTGCCACTGATGAACGGCGGTGGGCTCTTCGAGACCGGGGCCGGCGGCTCGGCCCCCAAGCACGTGCAGCAGCTGATCGAGCAGAACTACCTGCGCTGGGACAGCCTGGGTGAGTTCTTCGCGCTCGCCGCGAGCCTGGACCACCTGGCCGACAACGACGACAACGCACGCGCGAAGGTGCTGGCCGACTCCCTCGACCGGGCGACCGAGACCTTCCTCAACGAGGACAAGTCGCCGACCCGGCGCCTCGGCGGGATCGACAACCGCGGGTCGCACTTCTACCTGGCGCTCTACTGGGCCCGGGAGCTGGCCGCCCAGGACGCGGACGCCGAGCTGGCCGAGGCCTTCGGTCGCCTGGCCGAGCGGCTGGGGGAGGCGGAGCAGCAGATCGTCGACGAGCTCGTCGCGGTCCAGGGCTCCCCGGCCGACATCGGGGGCTACTACCGTCCCGACGACGAGAAGGCCTCCCGGGTGATGCGCCCGTCGGCGACGTTCAACGCCGCGCTCGCCGACCTCTGACCCACGCCGGCGGCCGTCGGGGCACTCAGGCCCGGGCGGCCGCCTCCAGGGACTCCGGCGGGCCCTCGCCGAGCAGGAGGCGGTACGTCGCGCCCGCGATCACCGCTCCCACCACCGGCGCGAGGATGAACAGCCACAGCTGGACGACGTAGTCGCCCCCGGCGAACAGCGCGGGGCCGATCGACCGTGCCGGGTTCACCGAGGTGTTGGTGACGGGGATGGACACCAGGTGGATCAGGGTCAGCGACAACCCGATCGCCAGGGGCGCCAGCCCCTTCGGCGCCCGGCTGTCCGTGGCGCCGAGGATCACGTAGAGGAAGATCGCCGTGAGCACCACCTCGGCCACCAGCGCGGCCAGCACGCCGTAGCCACCGGGGGAGAGGTCGCCGTACCCGTTGGCGGCGAAGCCCGACTCCGAGGCCGAGAAGCCGTCCCGACCGGAGGCGATGACGAAGAGCACCGCGGCCGCGGCGATCGCGGCCACCACCTGGGTGACGAGGTAGCCCGGCACCTCCCGCCACGGCAACCGGCCGCCCGTCGCGGCGCCGAGGGTGACCGCGGGGTTGAAGTGCCCGCCGGAGACGTGCCCCACGGCGTAGGCCATCACCAGCACGGTGAGGCCGAAGGCCAGCGCCACGCCGAGGAACCCGATGCCGAAGGGGTTCGCCTCGTCGTCGGGCGGGAAGCCGGCCGCGAGGACCGCGGCCCCGCAGCCTCCGAACACCAGCACGAAGGTGCCCAGGAACTCTGCCGCGAGCTTGTGGAGGGTGGTGGGGGCGTGGTTCGGGGCGGCCATGGGTCCTCCCGTGAGATCGACCGGTGGACTCAGGTTCGCACGCCCCGGGCCGGTTGGCCAGACCCGCCCGCTGCAGGAATAGCGGGGCCCGACCCGGGGTTGGTCGTCCCGTGCC
>CAZRKV010000397.1:0-1775 GCA_964600305.1 uncultured Nocardioides sp.
CACCGACATGTGCGGAAACAGGTTGAACTGCTGGAAGACCATCCCGATCTTCTTGCGGGTGCGGGCGACCTCGCGGTCGCGCAGCTTGACCCGCTTGCCGTCCTTCTTCGCGTGCGTCAACGGCTCCCCGTCGACGTAGATGTAGCCGTCGGTCAGGTCCTCCAGGGTCATCAGCAACCGCAGGATCGTGGTCTTGCCCGAGCCGCTGGGCCCGATCAACGTCACCCGCTCGCCCTTGCGGACGTGGAAGTTCAGGTTGTCCAGCACGGTGTTCTGGCCGAACCGCTTGACCACGTTCTCGAAGGTGATCCCGTGGGCCGTGCCGTCCGCACCCTCCGTGCCGCCGGCGCCGGTGGGAGCCTCGTGGGCGTTCTCAGTAGGCAAGCTTCTTCTCCAATCGGCGCATGAGGACGGCGGTGGGGTAGCTCGCCGCCAGGAAGATCACACCGGCGAGGGTGATCGCCTCCACGTAGGTGAAGTTGCGCCCGCCGTACAGGCGCGCCTGGGTCACCAGCTCGGCCACGCTGATGACGATCAGCAGCGGGGTGTCCTTGAACATCGCGATCGCCCAGTTGCCCAGCGAGGGCAGCGTCGCCCGCATCGCCTGCGGCAGGATCACCGCCCGCCAGGTGCGCGAGCGCGGCAACGAGAGCGCGGTCGCCGCCTCCCACTGGCCGGACCGGATCGACTCGATGCCGGCGCGGTAGGACTCGGCCATGTAGGTCGAGTAGTGGACCCCGATCACCACGATGCCGATCGTCAACACGCTCAGGTCGGTGAAGACGTAGTAGACGAAGAACGCCTGCAGGGGCAGGGGGGTCATCCGGATCACGTCCAGGATCCACGCCAGCGGGGCGTTGACCCACCGCGGCAGCTCGCGCAGCGCGATCGCCCAGACCAGACCCAGCACGGCCGCGATCAGCGACCCCACCACCGTGATCAGGAGCGTCGCGGTGAGGAAGGCCTCCAACAGCTGCGGCAGCACCTCGGCTGCCGCCTCCCAGTCCCACTCGAAGCTCATCAAGCCACCGCCTCAGCCGTTGCCTGGGTGGTCCGCGCCTTGCTCGGCTTGAGGCCGAGCTTGCGCTGGGCCCGCGCCTCCTCGAGCCGCAGCAGCGTGGAGAAGCCCAGGGTCACCAGGTAGTAGAGCAGGAAACCGATCCCGAAGGCGATGTAGGTGCCGTCGGTCCGGCGCAGCTGGTCGGTCACGAAGGTCAGGTCGTGCAGGGTGATCAGCAGCGCCACCGCCGTGCCCTTGACCAGCATCACCATCAGGTTGTTCAGGCCCGGCAGCATCAGGGCCCAGGCCTGCGGCCAGATGATCCGCCGCACCTTCGTCACCCAGGGCATCGACAGCGCGGTCGTGGTCTCCCACTGGCCCTTCGGGACGGCGTTCATCGACCCGCGGACCACCTCGGCGCCGTACGCCCCGTAGTTCAGGCCCAGGGCGAGGATGCCGCAGGTCAGCGCGTCCAGCCGCACCCCGAGCTGGGGCAGGACGTAGAAGAACCAGAACAGCTGCACCACCAGGGAGGTGCCGCGGAAGATCTCCACGATCACGCGGGTGAGCCCCCGCAGCACCGACACCCCGGAGATGCTCGCCAGCCCCAGGAGGACGGCGACGATGAAGGCCAGGACAGCACCCCCGATCGACAGCTGGAGGGTCACCCACAACCCGTCCCACAGGCGGGGCCAGCGGTCGACGAGGGTGCTGACCAGGTCGGCCAGTCCGCCGAAGAATCCGGTCACGAGCGGGGCCGATCAGCCCTCGTCGT
>CAZRKV010000398.1:0-1767 GCA_964600305.1 uncultured Nocardioides sp.
CGTCGGCTCCGTCCTCCCCCGGGGAGACCGCGAGGGAGCCGTCGTCGGTGACGGCACCGGAGGCAGCCGTGGCGTGGTCGCCCTCGGGAGCGGCGGCGTACCCGTTGAGCAGTCCGGCGCCCGCGCCCGGGCCGAAGGCGAGCAGCCCCCCGTCCTGTCCGTCCCCGATCAGCGGGATGCTGATCGTGCCCAGGTCCAGGGGGACCGCGTCGTCGAGCAGGCCGACCTCCAGGGGGGCGACGTGGGGCCCGGGGTCGCTCGGGCTCCCTGCGTCGACCCGCACGGCATCCGCCAGGTCGATGCCCAGCAGGTCGGCCTCGACCAGCTGGGCGGTGGCCTCCGCGTGGTCCTCCGGGGCTGCGACAGCAGTTCCGGCCAGGCCCAGCGTGGCCACCATCGCGGTCGACGTCAGGACGGCCATCCGGCCTGCGATCCGGTCCTTCATCCGGTCGGTACGCCGGCGCGACGGGTCGTGTCCAGTTCTCCGCACCTGTGTTCCTCTCGTGCTCTCCCAGTGGTCACTGCCCCGGTCGGGGCAGCCGGGGAGCACCCGCCGGCGCCCGGGCACCAGCACGGATCCTCTCCTCCCCGCGGAGGACCCTAGGAGGAGTTGGTTGAATGTCGCAGGCTTTTCCCCATCCCCGCTGACACGGGCCCGTCGACGCCCACCGTCAGCCACCCCAGGACCGCCCGGGAGGCACGCCTTGCTCGAACAGCTCTGGATCACCCCCACCGAGGCCCTCGTGGTCCTGGTCTCGACGACGGTGATGTACGCCGCGCTGGTGGTCCTGGTCCGCCTGCTGGGCCAGCGCATCCTGTCCAGCCTCTCGAGCTTCGACCTCGCGGCCGTGATCGCGTTCGGATCCGTCATCGCACGTGCCGCCCTGGGCGAGACCCCGCGACTCGCAGCCGGGCTGGTGGCGCTGGTGACCCTCGTGCTCCTGCAGGGCGGCGTCGGACTGGTCCGGCGCCGCTCGTGGGGGGCGCGGGCGGTCGTGGCGCGCCCCTACCTGCTGATGGCCGGGGGACGGGTGATCGGCGAGCACCTGGACCGCTGCCACGTGCTGCCCGAGGAGCTCCAGTCCCGGCTGCGCCTCGCCGGCGTGCGCCACCCCGAGGAGGTCACCGCGGTGGTCTTCGAGCCGCAGGGCGGCATGAGCGTCCTCAAGCGTGGCGTCCCCGTCGACCCGATGCTGCTCAGCGGTGTGGTGGGTGCCTCGCGCGTGCCCGACGACCTGATGAGCCACCCGGAGGTGGACGACCAGGGTGGCCCGGTCCGGTGAGGGGGGTCACCGCCCGTCTGGGATCATGGAGCGGTGAGCAGTCCGCCCTCCGACACCCGTCGGGCCCGCCACCTGATGGACCCGAACGACCTGCGACCCCGTCGCCACGACCCCGAGGCCGCTGCGCGGTTGCAGCGGGTCCAGCGCTGGGTGCTGTCGACGCTCGCCGTGTCCACCGGCCTGCACTTCGTGGTCGGCCTGGTGGCAGCAGCCACCGTCGTCGACACCGAGGCCCGGCCGGGAGCCGACGTGGGGCTGCTGGTGATCTCCGCAATCTTCGGTGTCGGGTCGGTGGCGGCCGGCCTGGCGATCCACCAGCGCCGTGTGGTCTCCCCCTGGCTGCTGCCGGGCCTGGTGCCGACGCTGGTCGGGGCCTGGCTCATCCTCGGTTGAGCGCCTCGCTCAGGGTCGGTGGCGCCCCATCCACTCCTCGACGGCGTCCGGGGAGCGGGGGAGACGGGCGGAGAGGTTCTCGCGGCCGTCG
>CAZRKV010000399.1:0-1713 GCA_964600305.1 uncultured Nocardioides sp.
GGCGCTGCACCTCGGCCTTGCCGTTCTGGGCGTCCTCGACCAGGCGCGCCATCTGGGCCAGCTGGGTGTCCGAGCCGACCCGGGTGGCGCGGACGACGAGCCGTCCCCCGGCGTTGACGCAGCCGCCGACGACCTGTTCGCCCGGACCGACCTCGACGGGGACCGGTTCACCGGTGAGCATGGAGGTGTCGACGGCGGAAGTGCCGGACTCCACGACCCCGTCGGTGGCGACCTTCTCCCCGGGGCGGACCACGAAGGTGTCGCCCACGGCGAGCTCGTTGGTGGGGACCTGGACCTCCTGGCCCCCACGCAGCAGCGTCACCGACTTGGCCCCCAGGTCGAGCAGCGCCCGCAGGGCCGCCCCGGAGCGCCGCTTGGCGCGCTTCTCGAAGTAGCGCCCGGCGAGCAGGAAAGTGGTCACCCCGGCGGCGACCTCGAGGTAGATGTTGCCGCCACCGTCGGTGCGGCTGACGCTGATCTCGAAGGGGTGCACCATGCCCGGCTCCCCGGCGGTGCCGAGGAAGAGCGCGTAGAGCGACCAGCCGAAGGCGGCGGTCACGCCCATCGACACCAGGGTGTCCATGGTGGTGGCGCCGTGCTTGAGGTTGGTCCAGGCGGCCCGGTGGAAGGGCAGTGCGCCCCACACCACGACCGGGGCGGTGAGCGTGAGCGAGGCCCACTGCCAGTGGGTGAACTGCAGCACCGGGGCCATCGCCATCGCGATCACCGGCACCGACAGCAGCGCGGAGACGACCACGCGCTGGCGCAGCGACTCCACCTCGGGGTCACGCTCCTCGCCCGGCCCCGACTCGCCCGGCCCCCCGGCGCCGCCGCTCTCCTCCGGCGCGGCGGGCAGCTCGGCGGCGTACCCGGCCTGGACGACGGTGTCGATCAGCTGCTCGGTGGTGACCCCCTCGGGGTGGCTCACCCGGGCCTTCTCGGTGGCGTAGTTGACCGTGGCGGTGACCCCGTCGAGCTTGTTGAGCTTGCGCTCGATCCGGTTCGCGCAGGAGGCGCAGGTCATCCCGGAGATCTCGAGCTCGACGTCGGACTGCCCGACCTGGGGCGCGGGGCCGACCGCGGTCCGGTCGGTGGGCTCAGCGGTGGACATGGTCGACCTCCGTGACCGGGGCAGGACTGCTGTCGTGCTGGGCGTGCTCGGGCTCCACGCGCGGCCCGAACGCCGACCCGGCCAGCCAGGCCAGGGCGAACGCGAGGGCGAGCGCGACGACGAACGCGGCGACGCGGACCGGGGTGCTCATCGAGGCCTCACGCCAGCGCGTAGCCGGCCTCCTCGACCGCGGCCTGCACCTGGCTCCGGTCGAGCGGCGCCTCGCTGGTGACGGTCACGGCGCCGGTGTCGACGACGACGTCGACGTCCTGGACCCCGGAGATCTCCTCGATCTCCTCCCGCACCGAGGCGGCGCAGTGGCCGCAGGTCATGCCGGTGACCTGGTAGGTGGCGGTCTCGCTCATGGTTCCTCCTCCTGTCGGTCCCCGTCAGGACTTGACGAGGCGGTTGATGGCGTCGACGGCCTCCCGGACCTTGGCGGCCGCCTCGGCGTCACCGGTGCGCGCGGCGTCGACGACGCAGTGGTTCATGTGGTCCTCCAGCAGCCCGAGCGAGACCGAGTGCAGTGCCTTGGTCATCGCCGAGACCTGGGTGAGGACGTCGATGCAGTACTGGTCCTCCTCGACCATCCGCTGCAGCCC
>CAZRKV010000400.1:0-1701 GCA_964600305.1 uncultured Nocardioides sp.
CACCAGATCGAGCACCACCTGTTCCCGGACCTGCCGAGCAACCGGTACGCCGAGATCGCGCCGCGGGTGCGGGACCTGTTCGAGAAGTACGACCTGAACTACCACACCGCCCCGCTGCCGCAGCAGGTCTACTCCGCCTGGCACAAGATCGTGCGGCTGTCGCTGCCCAACGGGTGGCTGGCCGAGACCAACCGCGGCAACCTGGGCTCCCAGCTGCGCAAGCTCTACAAGATGACCACCGGCGGCCCCCGCGTGCGTCGCGCGCTCCAGTCCGACCACGTCCGGGCGGCCTGACCCGCCGACTCGGCCCTTCCGGACCGCCGAGTCGGCCCCGCGGGACCGTCGAGTCGGCCCTTCGGGACCGTCGAGTCGGCCCTTCGGGACCGTGGAGTCGGCCCCGCGGGCCGGGGCTACCCTCCTCGGTGACGTCCACACGAGGAGGAACCATGGCGGTCGACCCGACGGGTGACGCGGTCAAGCAGCTGCTGGCCGAGGACGACGGCGAGCCGGTGGTGATGCTCAACCTGCTCCGGTACGCCGACGACGGGCCCGGGAGCTACGCGGAGTACTCCCGCCGCGTGGGCGAGGAGATCCTGCCCCGGTACGGCGCGGAGCTGGTCTACTACGGCACCGGCTCCACGGCGCTGGTGGCCGAGGACGGCCAGGCCTGGGACGCGGTGATGCTGGTGCGCTACCCCTCGCGGGAGGTGTTCGCGCAGATGCTGGCCGACCCGGACTTCCAGGCGATCGCCCCGCTACGCAGCAGCGCACTGAGCCAGGCCGTCCTGCAGGCGACGCGCCAGCTGGCCTGAGCCACCCGCCTCAGACGTGGCGCCGGATGTAGGCCACCACGTCGTCGAGGACCTCCTCCCGGTTGGTCTCGTTGAAGATCTCGTGCCGGGCCCCGGGGTAGGCCTTCGCCTGGACCCGGTCTTCGCGATCAGCGGCCAGCCGGTCGCGGAGCCCGCGTGCGGCACCAGCCGGTCCTCCTCGCCGTGCAGCCACAGCATCGGGACGCCGGTGACCGTGCCGACGGCGTTGATCCGCTCGATCGTGGTCCGCAGGGCCTCGAGGGTGGGGCGCTTGAAGGCCCCGTGCCACACCAGCGGGTCCGCGACGTACGCCGCCCCCACGTCCGGGTCGCGGGACAGCGTCGACGGGTCGATGGGGGTCTCGGGGATCTCCTCGGCGGCGAGCAGGTCGTCCACGGCCTGCCAGTGCCCCAGGACCGGGCCGGAGAGCACCACGCAGGCCAGCGCCGGGCCGTACCGCTGGGCGTAGCGTGCCGCGATCATCCCGCCCATGGAGTGCCCGACCAGGGCGACGGGGAGGTCGGGGTGCTCGGTGGTGGCCCGCTCGCGGAGCAGCTCCACGTCGTCCACGACGCGCTCGAAGTCCTCGATGAGCACGCGCTCGCCCTCCGAGCGTCCGTGACCGACGTGGTCGAGGCCGTACACCACCGCGCCGCCCCGGGCGAGGAGGTCGGCGACCGCGTCGTAGCGGCCGATGTGCTCGCCGTACCCGTGCACCAGGAGGACGACGTGGTCGGGCTGCTCGCCCTCCCAGCACCGGGCGTACAGCCGACCTGCGTGACCGTCCAGCTCCATCTCGCGCATGGGGACAGGACACCACGACCAGGGGTCCCTGTGGAGGGCCGAGGGGCCGGGTCGGCGGTGCCGAGGGGCCGACTCGGCGGTGCCG
>CAZRKV010000401.1:0-1695 GCA_964600305.1 uncultured Nocardioides sp.
TGCTGTTCAACAACCGCATCTACGGACTCACCAAGGGCCAGTACTCCCCCACCTCAGAGCCCGGCAAGGTCACCAAGTCCACCCCCGCCGGATCCGTGGACCACCCGTTCAACCCCATCTCCCTCGCCCTCGGTGCCGAAGGCACGTTCGTGGCCCGCACCATCGATTCGGACCGCAAACACCTCACCCACGTGCTCTCCGCCGCCGCCGCCCACCGCGGCACCAGCCTGGTCGAGATCTACCAGAACTGCCCCATCTTCAACGACGGCGCCTTCGACACCATCAAGGACCCCGACACCAAGCACGACGCCATCATCCCCCTCGAGCACGGCCAACCGATCACCTTCGGCACCCCCGACGCCGACGGCAACCCCACCAAGGGACTGGCCCGCGACCCCCACACCGGCGGCGTCCGCGTCGTCGAGGTCGGCCACGCGGCCGGACAGGCCAGCCGGGACGAGCTGCTCGTCCACGACGCCCACAACCCCGACCCCACCACCGCCTTCGCCATCTCCCGCCTCACCGACGCCGGCCACCTCCACCAAGCCCCCATCGGCATCTTCCGCCACCTCGACCGCCCCACCTACGACGACCAAGCCCGCGAACAGATCACCACCGCCACCAACCCCCACACCACCCGCCGCGACCAACTCACCACCCTCATCAACGCCGGCGACACCTGGACCATCGCCTGAGGGCCACCACCTCCTCGGTGCCACCGGCCCTATCCTTGGCCGGTGGCACAGGTGCGGCAGGGGCTCGGGTACGGCGTCGCGGCGTACCTGATCTGGGGGCTCTTCCCGCTCTACTGGCCGCTGCTCGAGCCGGCCGGATCGGTGGAGATGCTGGCCCACCGCGTGGTGTGGTCACTGCTGGCCCTCGGCGTGCTGGTCCCGGTGCTGCGTCGCGGCCGCCACTTCACCGCCCTGCTGCGCGACCGTCGCCGGAGGCGGTACCTCGCCCTCGCCGCGGTCGTGATCAGCGTCAACTGGGGGATGTACATCTACGGCGTCACCCACGAGCGCGTGGTGGAGGCGGCGCTCGGCTACTACATCAACCCCCTGGTGACCGTGCTGATGGGCGTGGTGGTCTTCCGGGAGCGGCTGCGCCCCCCGCAGTGGGCGGCCCTGGCCCTCGCGGCGGCCGCGGTCACGGTGCTGACCCTCGAGTACGGCCGGCTGCCGTGGGTGGCGCTCACCCTCGCCTTCTCGTTCGGCACCTACGGGCTGGCGAAGAAGAAGGCCGATGCCGGTGCCGTGGAGTCCCTGGCCGTCGAGACCATGCTCGTCGCACCGTTCGCGACCGCCTACCTGGTGTGGCTGGCGCTGGCCGGCCAGATCACGTTCGGCACCACCGGGCTCGGCCACGGCCTGCTCTTCGTCACCGCCGGCCTGGTGACCGCCGTCCCGCTGCTGTGCTTCGGGGCGGCGGCCACCCGGCTGCCGATGGTCGGGATCGGGCTGCTGCAGTACCTCACGCCCTCGATCCAGTTCGTGCTCGGCGTCTTCCTGCTCGGTGAGGACATGCCCGCCGCCCGCTGGGCCGGGTTCGGCCTGGTCTGGGCGGCGCTGACCGTCTTCACCTGGGAGTCGCTGCACCACCGGCGGCGCCAGCTGCGGCTGGCCGCCGAGGCCGCGGCCGTCTGACCCCGACGATCCACGGTTCCCCAGCGAGGCCGTGGTCGTGACTAGAGTG
>CAZRKV010000402.1:0-1694 GCA_964600305.1 uncultured Nocardioides sp.
CAGACCCTGGTCAACTTCGACACCCTCTTCTCGACGGCGGCCGAACCGTTCAGCGAGTCGATCCAGCTGCTGGGTCGGCAGGTGGACTTCCAGATCGAGCCGTCGCAGTTCCGGTTCCATCACGGCGATGGGTCGAGCCAGACCACGGACTGGCCGGGGCGAACGTTCGACGAGACCGTCCCGGTGGCCGAGGGTGACTACATCGTGCACCGCTACCCGGAGGCGCCGGCGACGGTGGAGGCGCGAGTGGACACGAGGTGGTCCGCGCAGTTCCGGGTCGACGGCGGGCCGTGGCGTCCGGTTCCGGGGACGGTCACGATGACGGGTGACTCGGTCCCGCTGGAGGTGCGGGAGGCCTCGCCGACCCTGGTGGCCGGGGACTAGCCACGCCCGGCGGGCACCCCGCGGTCGGGCGCGCTGCTGGTTAGGGTGCCGTCGTGGAGCTGGTCAGGGACGAGAGCGCCTCGATCGACCCCGATCGGGCCGGCAACACCGTCATCGAGGGGGACAACCTCTCGGTGATGCGCCTGCTCCCCGAGGCGTCCGTCGACCTGATCTACATCGACCCGCCGTACAACACCGGCAACGACTTCGCCTACCGCGACGTCTTCCGCGAGGGTGAGGGTGGCCGCGCCACGCGGCACCGGGCCTGGGCGGAGATGATGCGCCCGCGGCTGGCCGAGGCGGCGCGCCTGCTGCGACCGCACGGCGCGATCTTCTGCTCCATCGACGATCACGAGGTCGCCGCTCTCCGCCACCTCCTCGACGACACCTTCGGCCCGGACAACTTCCTCGCCACGATCGCGGTCAACCTCAACCCGAAGGGGCGCCAGCTCGGCCCCTGGTTCGCGACGAGCCACGAGTACCTCCACGTCTACGCCCGCGACGCCAGGCGATGCGCGCTCGACGCGACCTCGGCGGACACGGTGGACCCGGAGGACTTTCCGCTCGTGGACGACGCCACCGGGCGTCGTTACCGCCACCTGCCGCTGCGCAACACCAACAAGAAGTTCAATCCCGTGACCTCACCCACCCTCCACTACCCCCTCTGGGGCGACGAGCACACGGGATCGGTCTCGACCACGCCGTTCGACGGAGGCCGGGAGATCCTGCCGGTCTTCGGGGACGGCACGCCCGCGGTGTGGCGATGGTCCCGCCCCCGCGTCGACGCGCGGCCGGACGACCTCGTCTGCCGCACCGTGCGGTCACCCAGGGGCCCCCGCGTCGACATCCACCAGAAGGACTGGCTGCACACCGGACGTCGCAAGAAGCTCCCCACGATCTGGCTGGCGGAGGAGGTCGGGTCCACCGACACCGCGGTCGCCGAGGTGCGTCAGCTCGTCGGAAAGGTCTTCGAGTCCCCGAAGCCCACCGGCCTGCTCCGACGCGTGCTCGGGACCTACCCGGACGACGCGGTGGTCCTCGACTTCTTCGCCGGCAGCGGTACGACGGGGCACGCGACCGCCCTGGCCAACGTCGCGGACGGCGGCTCACGGCGGTGCCTCAGCATCAACAGCGCTGAGCCCACGCGCGAGGGGTCCGAGGCACGCCGGCACGGCTTCCCGACGGTCGCGGCGATCACCCGGGCCCGCCTGCGCGCCGTGGCCGAGCAGGTCGGGGGAGGCCTCGAGGTGCTGCGCCTCCAGGACTGAGGTGTACGCCGTCCACAGGTGCGGCCGCAGGTGCTGCGACTG
>CAZRKV010000403.1:0-1685 GCA_964600305.1 uncultured Nocardioides sp.
TCTCGGTCACCCACCCACCCTAGGCGGCGGCCGGGACCCGGGGCGAACCCTGTGGAGTCAGCGGCCGTTGTAGTTCGGGGCCTCCACCGTCATCTGCACGTCGTGGGGGTGGCTCTCCTTCAGCGACGCCGAGGTGATCCGGACGAACCGCCCCTTCTCCTGCAGCTCGGGCACCGTCCGGGCGCCGATGTAGAACATCGACTGGCTCAGGCCACCGACGAGCTGGTGGGCGACGGCGGAGAGCGGTCCGCGATAGGCGACCTGCCCCTCGATCCCCTCGGGGACGAGCAGGTCGTCACTGACCACCTCGGCCTGGAAGTAGCGGTCCTTGGAGTAGGACTCGCGACCCCGGCTCGACATCGCCGCCATGGACCCCATCCCGCGGTAGGCCTTGAACTGCTTGCCGTTGATGTAGACCAGCTCCCCCGGGGACTCCTCGCACCCGGCGAGCAGGGACCCGATCATCACCGTCTCGGCGCCGGCGACGATCGCCTTGGCGATGTCCCCGGACTGCTGCAGGCCGCCGTCCGCGATGACCGGCACCCCGGCCGGCGCGCAGGCCTGCGCCGCCTCGTGCACCGCGGTCACCTGGGGTACGCCGCACCCGGTGACGACCCGGGTGGTGCAGATCGACCCGGGCCCGACGCCGACCTTGACCGCGTCCGCCCCGGCGTCCACGAAGGCCTGGGCCCCCGCCCGGGTGGCCACGTTGCCGCCGATGACCTGGACGTGCCGGGTGGCGGGGTCGTTCTTGAGCTTGCGCACCATGTCGAGCAGCAGGCGGACGTGGCCGTGCGCGGTGTCGGCCACCAGCACGTCCACACCGGCCTCCACCAGGCGCGTGGCCCGCTCCCACGCGTCGCCGAAGTAGCCCACGGCCGCGCCGACCATCAGCCGCCCGTCGGCGTCCTTGGTGGCGTGGGGGAACTGCTCGGACTTCACGAAGTCCTTGACCGTGATCAGGCCCCCCAGGCGGCCCGCCTCGTCGACCAGCGGCAGCCGCTCGCGCTTGTGCTGGCGCAGCAACGAGGTCGCGTCCTCGCGGGAGATGCCGACCGGTCCGGTGATGAGCGGCATGGGGGTCATCACCTCGTCGACCTTGGTGGTGGCCCAGTCCGCGATGGGGGTGAACCGCAGGTCACGGTTGGTGATGATGCCGATCAGCCGCTGCTCCGCGTCGACCACGGGGAGGCCGGAGACGCGGTACTCCCCGCAGACTCGGTCGAGCTCCTCCAGGGTCGCCTCCGGCCCGATGGTGATCGGGTTGGAGATGATGCCGGTCTGGGTCCGCTTCACCAGGTCCACCTGGTAGGCCTGGTCCTCGACGGACAGGTTGCGGTGCAGCACGCCCAGGCCGCCCTGGCGGGCCATGGCGATCGCCATCCGGGACTCGGTGACGGTGTCCATCGCGGCCGAGACCAGCGGGACCTTCAGGGAGATCTCCCGGGTCAACCGGGAGGTGGTGTCGATGTCCGACGGGGCGAGGTCGGACTCACCGGGCAGGAGCAGCACGTCGTCGTAGGTCAGGCCGAGTGCTGCGAACTTGTCGGGGACACCCTCCGGGGTCTGGGACACGCCGCTGGCCTTTCGCGCTGGGGGACGGGCGCGGCCCATCCTACGCCGGTGCCGGGTGTCTCCCACCGGCAGGAACCGGGCTCCGGCGACCGACCGTGACCCGGATCTCC
>CAZRKV010000404.1:0-1684 GCA_964600305.1 uncultured Nocardioides sp.
ACACCGATCAAGGTGCTCGTCGCCGATGCGCTGGGCGCCCCGCTGGAGGCGTTGTACCGGATGGAGCTGGCCCCGGCGTCGGTGTCGGTGGTCTCCTACTTCGAGGGGCGCCGACCCGATGAGGTGCACGCCTCGATGCGGCTCTACAACGCCCGGCCCGTCGAGACCGCCTTCCTCGCGCGCTGAGCCCGCTCGGGGCGTCAGCCGTGGACGTCGGAGACGACCACGTCGAGGCGCGTCCCGCTCCGGCCCGGCGCCCCCACCTCCACGACCCACCCGAGGTCCCGGAGTGCCTCGGCGAGCCCCGTCGGGGTCCGGGGACGGGCACCGTCGGCCAGCAGGGCGCGGGTGATCCGCCCCTTGGTGGCCTTGTTGAAGTGGCTGACCACCGAGCGCCTGCCGTCGGTCTCGTGCAGCACCCGCACGGTCGCCACCCGGGGCGCGAGGTCGGCCCCCGGACGCCAGAAGGCGGCGTACGCCGTGGAGCGCAGGTCGACGAGCAGGCCGTCCCCGAGGGCGGTGGTGACCGCCTCGCCGAGGTGCTCGCGCCACACCCCCGCGACCGGGCCGAGGCCCGGCAGGCGCACGTCCCCGGAGAGGCGGTACGGCGGGATCCGGTCGGTGGGTCGCACCAGCCCGAAGACCGACGAGGTGACCGCGACCCGGGAGGCCGCCCGCCGGCGGGCGGCGCCGTCGAGGGACGCCAGGTCGAGGGCGTCGAAGAGCACGCCGGTGTAGATGCGGTCGGCCCGGGCGGTGGGGGCCTCGCGGAGGGAGGCGTCGACCTCGACCAGGTCCAGCTGCTTCGGCCCCAGGCCCAGCACCCTCGCTGCCTCCGCGGGGTCCTGCTCGCACAGCTGCACGAGCGCGTCGATGATCGTCCGGCGGGCCGTGTCCAGCTCCGGGAAGGCCAGGCTGTCCAGGTCGAGCGGACGGCCCCGGACCGGGCGGGCCTTGCCCTCGCTGGGCGGCAGCAGGATCAGCACCCGGCCGACCCTAACCACCGCGGTGCTGACAGCGCCGACCGGCTCGGGCCCGTGCGCCGCCGAGATCCGTCGCCTCGTCGTGCGCGTCGGGGCAGAATGGTCTGGAAGCGACATCGGAGGGACCGTGAGCGGCAGACCCACCCAGGCCGACCTCGAACGCTACGCACGGCACGTGACCGCGGAGCGGGACGCCGCCACGCTCTACCGCGGGCTGGCGGAGCTCAGCGAGGGTCGCCGCCGCACGGTGTTCGAGGAGCTGGCAGCGATCGAGGACAAGCACGCCACCTTCTGGGCAGGCAAGCTCGCCGAGCACGGAGGAGCAGCGCTCGACCTCGCGGACTTCCGACCCTCCCGGCGCACCCGTGAGCTGCTCGCCCGCGCCGAGACGGAGTCCACGGACGCGATCCTGCCGATCGTGGAGCAGGATGAACGCGACGCGATCCACGACTACGCGGACGAGCCGGAGGCGCCCCCGTCCATGCTCGCCGACGAGGCCGGGCACGCGCGCGCTGCAGGACCTGATGAACGAGGGTCGCCTCAAGGCAGAGTTCTACCCGGGCTCCGAGGACTGGCACAGCGTCGACAAGTCCGGCAGCCTGCGAGCGGCCATCTTCGGCATCAACGACGGGCTGGTGAGCAACACCGCGCTGGTGATGGGCTTCGCCGGCGCGGCCGTCGGCCAGCAGGTGGTGCTGCTG
>CAZRKV010000405.1:0-1677 GCA_964600305.1 uncultured Nocardioides sp.
CCTAGTAACTCCTTGAGTGGTTGACGGGAACATCCCCCTGTTGTGGTCATGAGGGCTTGGTGTCCCAACCACAGACAGGAGGATGTTCGATGTCTAACGGTAGACGGCTCTCACGTGGTGACAACCGCAGGAATGCTCGGCTGGCTCGGTTGCGGGAGGTGCTTCCGCTCGGGCACGCGGTGCTCGCGCTGGACCTGGCCGATGACAAGCAAGTCTTCGCGCTGACCGATCACGACAGTCGGGTGCTGGCTCGCAAGACGGTCCGGTGCCGGCCTTGGCAGCTGGCCGAGGCCATCGAGTGGGGGCGAGACGAGGCCCTGGCTGCGGGGTTCGCCGGCATCACGCTGGCCTGTGAGCCGACCGGGCACCGGTGGAAGGTCGTCGCTGAGCTGGCGACCGTGGCCGGGATCGATCTGGTGTGTGTCCAGCCGTTGTTGGTGCATCGTGCTCGGGAGGCCGAGGACTTCACCCGGGACAAGTCTGATGACAAGGACGCGCTGCTGATCGCCCGGCTGGCCACCCAGCTGCACGTCTACCTGCCCGAACGAGCGGACCCGACCTGGGCGCGGTTGCGGCACCTGGGCTCGCGGCGGGTGGAGTGGGTCAGTGAGGTGGGCGCGGCCCGCCAGCAGCTGCGTGACCTGCTGGAGTGTGCCTGGCCGGCCGCGCTGGCCACGGCCAAGCAGCCGCTGGACTCCCTGACCTGGCGAGCCGCGATCAGCGTCGCCGGATGCGATCCCGACCGGATCCGTCGGCTGGGTCTGACCCGGTTCACCCGCGCGGTCACCAAAGAGCTGTCCCGGTGGGGCGGCCAGCGGGTCTGCCACCGCATCGTCAGGGCACTGCACCAGGCCGCGGCCGATCCCCGCGGGGTGCCCTCCCAGCGGCTCGGCGGGCTGGAACGCGCGAGGTTCGCCCTGGCCGACCTGCGTCACGCCGAAACCCAACGCGGCCACGTCGAGGCGCTGATGATCGCCGTGCTCGACGACCTCGAGCTGACCGACCTGGCCACCACTATCCCGGGCCTGTCGGCGGTGGGTGCGGCAGCGATCCTCGCCGAGACCGGCGACCTGACTCGCTTCGACTCCGCCCGAGCCGTGGTCAAGCACGCCGGCCTGTGCCCCCGGGAGAACACCTCGGGCACCCACGCCGGGAAGAGCACCATCAGCGGCCGTGGACGCCCGCTCCTGCGCGTCGCGGCCTGGCGAGCCGTGTGGGGCGCACTGCCGCACAACCCCGTCCTTGCCGCACGCCATGCCCACCTGACCGGCCGCGAGCACAACCAGCTCACCGATGCCCAAGCCCGGACCGCGGTGGCCGGCAGCCTGCTGCGCCAGCTGTACGTGGTGATCACCACCCGCACCGCCTGGAACCCCGCCATCGCCGCCGGGCAGGTCGACCCCAGAACCGAGGTGAACGCCCCTGCCGCATGACGCGGACGTCGACGTGGACGGGACGAGCTCGAGGAGCCTGGGGACGAACCCGCACCTGAGCATGAGCAGTCCCGCCCGCCTTCCACCAAAGCTCGGATGAAGGCTGTTGGGGAACACCCCGGTTGAACGCTAGGTGGAGCAGGAAGACGGGCACCGGACCCCGGACCGCACAGACCTCACCGCACACCCAACAACCAGCGCGACGACACCACGCCGCCGCGCCAGCCGAATACGCTCACCCCAC
>CAZRKV010000406.1:0-1666 GCA_964600305.1 uncultured Nocardioides sp.
GCCGCGAGATCTCGTGGGTGCGCCCGCCGATCTTGCCCTTCACCGACTCGCGGTCCGAGCGGGTGTTGGTCGCGGCGGGCAGCATGGCGTACTCGGCGGTCACCCAGCCGAGGCCGGAGCCCTTGCGCCACCGGGGCACGCCCTCGGAGGCGGAGGCCGCGCACAGCACGCGGGTGCGCCCGAACTCGACCAGGACCGACCCGGCGGCGTGGTCGAGCCAGTGGCGGGTCAACCGCACCTCGCGCAGCTCGTCGTCGGCGCGTCCGTCCTCGCGGGGGGTGGGGGTGGTGGCAGTCGTCATGCCGACGACCCTACTCAGCCAGCCGGACTCACTTGAGCTCGGTGCGCAGCACCCGGAACCAGCCGAGCACGAAGGGGATCACGATCCAGAGCAGGGCCGTGGTCCCCAGCTGCGCCCACTGCTCGCCGGTGAGGTCGGCGGTGCCCGCGAACAGCGGCTCCTGGGCCGTGCCCAGGTCGATCCAGGCCGCCCGCTCCCTGATCCAGCCCACGAGGTTGGACACCACCGTGAAGGCGATCGGGAGCACGAAGAAGACCACGATCGCGGCCGGGGTGTTGAGCAGGATCAGGCCGTAGGCCAGGCCCTGCAGGATCGTGAACTCCTGCAGCAGGAAGAAGGTCCCGAAGGTGCCGGCGTCGACGTTGTCGAAGCCGCCCTCGGCACCCCCGAGGACGGTGCAGAGCGCGGCCAGCACGACCGCGGCCAGGAAGGCCAGGGCGCCGAAGACCAGGGCGGCGACGGTCTTGGCCCCGATCACCCGGGAACGGGAGGGCTCGAGGGCGAACGTGACCATCGCCGTGCGCTGGCTCCACTCGCTGGTCACCAGCAGGATCCCCAGCACCGGCAGGAGGAAGCCCTGCGGCGTGGCGGCGATCCCCATGAAGTTGCCGAAGGTGCGCTCCTGCTGGTCGGCCACGGCCCAGAAGATGACCATGATCAGCGCGGTGATCAGACCGATGGCGATCAGGAGCCAGCGGCCGGACCGGGTGTCGACGGCCTTGCGCAGCTCCACGCCCACGAGGCGTGCGAACGGGACGGCCGGGGTCCCGGTGGTGTCGAGGGTGCGTGTGCTCATGAGAGGGATCCTTCCGGGGTCACGTGACCCTCGCGCTGGGTCTCGGCGGTCAGCTCGAGGAACAGGTCCTCCAGGCCACCGCTGCCCACCCGCAGGTCGGTGAGGACGACGTTCGCGGCCAGGGCTGCGCGCCCCACCTCGACCGGCTCGGCCTCGACCTTCAGCCCGGCTCCCGCGGGCGTGGACCCGATGCCACGGTCGCGCAGGGCCGCCGCCAGGGCGTCGTTGTCGAGCGAGGTCGCCAGGGAGCTGGTCCGGCCGCTGTCGGCCAGCAGGCTCTGCCGGTCGCCCTGGGCGACGATGCGGCCACGACCGATGAGGATCAGCTCGTCGGCGACGATCTCCACCTCGTGCAGCAGGTGGCTGGACAGCAGGACCGTCCCACCGCGGTCGGCGAACCCCTTCAGCAGGTCACGCATCCAGCGGATGCCGGCCGGGTCCAGGCCGTTGGCGGGCTCGTCCAGGATCAGCACCGACGGGTCCCCCAGGAGCGCGTGGGCGATCCCCAGGCGCTGGCGCATGCCGAGGGAGTAGTTCTTCACCCGCCGCTTCGCCTCGGCCTGGGAGAG
>CAZRKV010000407.1:0-1642 GCA_964600305.1 uncultured Nocardioides sp.
TGAACGAATATTCGATCCTCGGGCATCGGGTTCGGCGACCACCGGGCAGGAGTGATGCGATGAAGGAGCGGGGCCTCCGCTCCTCGTGGTTGCGGCCCCCGGCATCCGGCGGATGCTGGAGGTTGAAAGGCCACGTCCCGACGACGAAGGAGGCCCCTGATGGCAGGGTACGTGGGACAGCAGTTCGTTGGTATCGATCTGCACCGTCGACGCAGTGTGATCGTGCGCCAGACCGCGTCTGGTGGAAGAGCTCTCGGCGGCCCGGGTGAACAATGATCCGGTGGCGCTGGGTCTGGAGATCGAGCAGGCCGGTGACCGGCCGGAGGTGGTGCTGGAGGCCACTTACGGGTGGTACTGGGCGGTCGACCTGCTCCAGGCCCGGGGCGCGTCGGTGCATCTGGCGCACCCGTTGGGGGTGAAGGGGTTCGCGTATCGGCGGGTCAAGAACGACTTCCGCGATGCCGCCGATCTCGCCGATCTGTTGCGGATGGGCCGGCTGCCCGAGGCCTGGATCGCGCCGCCAGAAGTGCGTCAGCTGCGGGAGCTGGTCCGGTATCGGGCGAAGCTGGTGGCGCTGCGCTCGGGGTTGAAGGCCCAGGTTCATGCGGTGCTGGCCAAGGAAGGGATCCTGCTGCCGTTCAGCGACATCTTCGGCCTCCAGGGGCGCCAAGCGATCGCTGCGGCGCCGCTGCGTGGTGCCTACCGGGAGCGGGTGGATTCACTGGTGGGGCTGATCGACCAGGTCGACCGCGAGGAGTCCACCTACGCCGCCCGGATCGCGGCCCGGTTGGCCGGTCACGAGGGGTACCGGGCGATCCAGGCCCTGCCTGGCGTGGGGCCCACGCTGGCGGCGATCTTTGTCGCTGAGATCGGTGAGGTGGCCCGGTTCGCATCCCCGGACCGGTTGTGTTCGTGGGCCGGGCTCACCCCGCGCCACTACGAGTCCGACACCGTGGTCCACCGGGGGCATGTCACCAAGCAGGGCTCGAAACTGGTGCGCTGGGCCGCGGTGGAGGCGATCCAGCGCAACACCACCACCAAGATCCGCGCCGACCGGGCACGGATCGAGGCCCGCCGCGGCAAGAACATCGCCAAGGTCGCCGCGGGCCGCAAACTGCTCACCCTCGTCTACTACGGACTCCGCGACGGCCAGATCCGGGCACTGGCCCACGAAGCAAGGGACGCGGCGTGAGCACCTCGGACGCGACGCGCGCGAGGCCGTGCAGGAGTCTGACCCCCTCCGGGCGTGGTCGCGAAAGTGATTGACCCCGCGCGCCGCAGTCGTACCGCTCCATGCCCCACGGCGAAGGAATGACCGGCAGCCGAGCCCGGCCTGCCGCGCTTGCCACCGCAAGCCTGGAGCGACCCCCCCAACTCAACAACCACCCGCTGCAACGGCTTCGAGCCCGACCAGTGTGGGCCGAGCACGGCCAGCCTCAAGGCCCTACGTCCTCGGGCTGACGCCCTCCGGGCGCTCCGCCTTGACCCCGGCCGCTAACTCGCCCCTGCCCAGAGAATCGAAGCCGCCCCGGAAACCACGCACAAACCCCTTGCCCCGGCCCCGCTCCTTCAGGAATGACTCCTCGTCGGTCAGACCGCGAGCGGCGAGGGCCGCCACTGCCGGATGATCTTGCGTCGCAGG
>CAZRKV010000408.1:0-1638 GCA_964600305.1 uncultured Nocardioides sp.
CCGGATCCGGCGGCCCTCCTCGGTGCGGATGGGGATGTTCTGCAGGTTCGGGTCGGTGCTGGACAGCCGCCCGGTCGCCGCGATCAGCTGGTTGAACGTGGTGTGGATCCGCCCGTCCGAGGCGATCGCCTTCAACAACCCCTCGATCGTCTGGCGCAGCCGGATCACGTCCCGGTGGCGCAGCAGGTGCTGCAGGAACGGGTGCTCGGTCTTCTCGTACAGCGTCGCCAGCGCGTCGGCGTCGGTGGTGTAGCCGGTCTTGGTGCGCTTGGTCTTGGGCATCCCCAGCTCGTCGAAGAGCACCACCTGCAGCTGCTTGGGCGACCCGAGGTTGATCTCCTTGCCGATCACGTCGTACGCGTCGGTCGCCGCCTGCCGCACCTCCTCGGCGAAGTGGGCCTCCAGCCCGGCGAGGTGGTCGTGGTCGATCGCGATCCCGACCTGCTCCATCGCCGCCAACCGGTCCACCAGGGGCAGCTCCACCTCGGTGAGCAGCCGGGTGCCGCCGTGGTCGGCGACCTGCTCGTCGAGCACGTCGGCCAGGTCGAGCACGGCCCGCGCCTGCAGCATCGCCACCTCGACCGCCCCCGCGTCCTCCCCAGACTCGGGCAGCGTGTCCAGCGCCAGCTGGCCGTCGTCACCCTGGTCGCTGCGCAGCTCCCGGCGCAGGTAGCGCACGGTCAGGTCGGCCAGGTCGTAGGAGCGCTGGTCCGGACGGACCAGGTACGCCGCCAGCGCGGTGTCGCTGGTCAGGCCCGCGACCGGCCAGCCGCGCGCCGCCAGCGCCAGCATCGGGCCCTTGGCGTCGTGGAAGACCTTGCGCACGTCCGGGTCCGCGAACCACGCCGCGACCGCCGCGTCGTCCTCCGGGGTCGCCTCGACGGCGTCGAACCAGGCCCCGCAGTCGTCCGGGGTCGCCAGCGCCACCGACCACACCTCGCCCGACCCGGCCCGCCAGCTGCCCTGGACCTGGACCGCGACGCGGCCCCTGTCCGCCGGGCGTGCGTGCTCGCCCAGCCAGGCCGCCACCTCGCCCGGGGCCAGCCGGCTGCCCTCGAGCTCGAAGCCGGAGTCGGCGTCCAGATCCTCCTCCGACTCCAGGGACTCGAAGAGCCGGTCCCGCAGCACCCGGAACTCCAGTCCGTCGAAGAGGGTGTGCACCTCGTGCCGGTCCCAGGGCTGGCGGACCAGGTCGGTGGGGCTCACCGACAGCGCCAGGTCGCACACCAGCGCGTTCAGCCGCCGGTTGCGGATCACGTCACCCAGGTGGGCCCGCAGGTTCTCCCCGGCCTTGCCCTTGATCTCGTCCACCCGCGCGATCACGTTGTCCAGGCCGTCGTACTGGTTCAACCACTTGGCCGCGGTCTTCGGGCCCACGCCCGGGACGCCCGGCAGGTTGTCGGAGTCCTCCCCCACCAGCGCTGCCAGCTCGGGGTAGCGCCCCGGCGGGATGCCGTAGCGCTCCTCCACCTTCGCGGGGGTCATCCGGGCCAGCTCGCTCACCCCGCGCATCGGGTAGAGCACGGTGGCGTCGTCACCGACCAGCTGGAGCGAGTCCCGGTCGCCGGTCAGGATCAACACCTCGAACCCCTCGGCCACCGCCTGGGTGGTGAGGGTGCCGATGATGTCGTCGGCCTC
>CAZRKV010000409.1:0-1600 GCA_964600305.1 uncultured Nocardioides sp.
GACCCGGTAGGTGTCCATCATCGACACGCACACGCAGCGCTCGTGGCCGTAGCGGGCGAGGACCGCCTCGTAGACCTCGGTCCGCCGGGCCGACTCGACGTCGACGTCGATGTCGGGCAGCGAGGCCCGCAGCGGCGAGAGGAAGCGCTCCATCAGCAGCCCGTGCCGCAGGGGGTCGACCCCGGAGATGCCCAGCAGGTAGTTCACCAGGCTGCCCGCGCCGGACCCCCGGGCGGCCACCCGGACCCCCATCCGGCGGATCAGGTCGGTCACGTCGGCGACGGTGAGGAAGTAGGAGGCGTAGCCGAGGTGCTCGATCAGCTGCAGCTCCTGGTCGAGCCGGGTCCAGATCCGCATCCGGGGCGCCGAGCCGTACCGCCAGCCGATCGCCGCCTCGCACCGTCCCCGGAGCACGGCCATGGGACCGTCCGCCCCCACCGGCCCCGGACCGCTCGCCACCGCCTGCTGCTGGGCCAGCTCCGGGAAGTGCACCTCCCCCATGCCCAGGTCCGCCCGGGGGTCCAGGGCGCACCGGTCGGCCACCGCCCGGGTCCGGGCGAGCAACCGGTGCGCCTCCCGGGTCGCGTCGCCCAGGCCGGCGTGGCGGGCGACCTCCTCGGCCACCTCGGCCATCTCCTTGCCGGACTTCAGGTGGCCCTCGGCGTTCCCCCGACTGTGCCCGGGGCCGACCGCGCGGAGGTCGGTGGAGCCCAGCGGCACCAGGCGGCGGGAGGCCTCGAGGACGTCGATGACCGGGGCGTCGCGCCGGTCGGCGTACCGCACCGCGTTGGTGAGCACCGCCCCCAGCCCCTCGTCCCGGGCCAGCCCGAGCATCCGTGCGGCGTGCGGCGTCGAGCCCGGGCCGGAGCCGGCCAGGCGGTGGGAGACCACCTCCAGCACCAGGTCCTCCGGAGGCAGCAGCTCGCGCCAGGGGGCCAGGGCCGCACGGGCGAGGTCGGGGCGGCGACGGGCGAGGGCGGCCCCGACCTCGGACTCGGGGCCCAGCAGGACCAGCACGCCCCCGGCCCCGAGGTGCTCGCCGGCCCGCTCCAGGTCGAGCACCGGGTGACCGCGCTGGTCGGCGTGGGCGGAGGAGACCAGGCGGCACAGCGCCGCCCACCCGGCCCGACCGCTGGCGAGCAGGGTGGCCCGCGGGGTCCAGGCCTCCCGGAAGGCTCCCCCGCGGGTCGGGGTACGTCGCGGCGACACCGGGTGGGGGTCGGCGGCGACCGGGTGGTGGGCCAGGTCCACGCCGAGCACCGGCCGGATGCCGGCGGCCCGGCAGGCCTGGACGAACTTCACCGCCCCGTAGGTGCCGTTGCGGTCGGTCAGCGCGAGGGTGTCCATCGCCTGCTCGGCCGCCCGCGCCACCAGCGCGGGCGGGAGGGACGCGCCGTACTGGAGGGAGTACCCGGAGGCGACGTGGAGGTGGGCGAAGGGGTCAGCTGGCACGGCCGGCCCGCCACGGAAGCTGTTCCTCGAGGGGGACGTGCGGCGCGAGCCCCAGGGCGGCCTCGACCACGCCGAGGAACCGGTCGGCCTCCCGGACCAGGTCGTCGGCCTCCCGCTCGGTGACCGCCCGCCGTGATCCCGCCTCGGC
>CAZRKV010000410.1:0-1592 GCA_964600305.1 uncultured Nocardioides sp.
GGACTGCTCCCGGTCTGGGAGACGCTCGACGAGACCGGCGCGATCGACACCGTCCTCCCGGAGTGGGAGGACATCCGGCTGTTGCCGCACGCGTCGGTGATCCACCGGTTCACCGTGGATCGCCACGTGGTCGAGACCTGCATCGAGGCCTCCCGCCTGGTCCGGCAGGTGGCCCGCCCCGACCTGCTCCTCGTCGCCGCGTTGCTGCACGACATCGGCAAGGCCCAGCTCGGCGACCACAGCGTGGTGGGTGAACCGGTGGCCAGGGCGGTCGCCCTGCGCATCGGCCTGTCGCCGGCCGACGCCGACCTCGTGGGGACCCTCGTGCGCCACCACCTGTTGCTGGCCCGGACCGCGACGACGCGTGACCCGGCCGACCCCGCGACCGCCGTCGCGGTCGCGAGCGCGGTGCCCTCCGCCGACGCCCTGGACCTGCTGCACGCGCTGACCGAGGCCGACGCGCGCGCCACCTCCGCCCAGGCGTGGTCGGAGTGGCGGGCGGGCCTGGTCCGGCGGCTGGTCGCCGGGACGCGGGCCGTGCTGGCCGGAGCCGACGACCCCGACCCGGCCCTGGGGCCGCCGGAGGGGGACGTCGCCGTACCGGCGGAGGTGCTCCGTGGCACCCGTCCGGCGGCCGTGACGGTGGCTGCGGCGACCGACGGTTCCCGGGTCACCGTGGTGGCTCCGGACCGGATCGGGCTGCTGGCCGACGTGGCCGCCACCCTCGCCCTGCAACGGGTCCCGGTGCGCGCGGCCCGGGCGTGGGCGCAGGGCGACATCGGTGTGTCGGAGTGGGAGGTGGCCGACGGGCACCTGGACGCCGCGGTGCTGCGCCAGCGCCTGCTCGCGCTCGCCGGCGGCGCACCGCGGCCGGACCCTGCGCTGGTGGAGGGGCGCCCCTCCCGCCGCCCGGTCCTGGAGCCCGTCGTCGTGGTGCGACCGGATGCGTCCGCCACGGCCACCGTGCTGGAGGTCCGCGTCGACGACCGACCCGGCGTGGTCCACCTGGTCTGCGCCGCGCTCGCCGGGATGGACCTGTCGGTGCGCAGCGCGCACGTGTCGACCGTGGGCCCCCAGGCCGTCGACGTCTTCTACGTGCAGGAGCCGGGGGCCGGCCCGCTGTCGGAGACGCGGGCCGCCTCGGCCGCCCACGCGGTGCGCGGCACCCTGCTCGTCGCGGTGGACCGTTAGGCTGGGAGACCGCACCGTCACGACACACGACCAGTCCACACGACCACCAGGGACCCACCACCTTGTTCGCCACGCTCTCCGACCGGCTCGCCGACACCTTCAAGAACCTGCGGGGCAAGGGGCGCCTCTCCGAGGCCGACATCGACGCCACGGCGCGGGAGATCCGCATCGCGCTCCTCGAGGCCGACGTCGCGCTCCCGGTCGTCAAGGACTTCGTCCGCTCGGTCAAGGAGCGCGCCCGGGGCGAGGAGGTCAGCCAGGCGCTGAACCCCGCCCAGCAGGTGGTCAAGATCGTCAACGAGGAGCTCGTCGCCATCCTCGGGGGCGAGACCCGCCGCATCCGCTACGCCAAGTCCGGCCCGACCGTGATCATGCTCGCCGGCCTGCAGGGCGCCGGCAAG
>CAZRKV010000411.1:0-1586 GCA_964600305.1 uncultured Nocardioides sp.
CCCGCACCCGAGCGGGATGGGCAAGCACGTGCCCGCGGACGCCACCGGCCGCACCGACGTGCCGGGCGTCTGGGTCGCCGGCAACGCCACCGACCTGTCCGCCCAGGTCGGCGCCAGCGCGGCAGCCGGCGCCATGGCCGGCGCGCACATCAACGCCGACCTGGTGACCGAGGAGACGCGGGCGGCGGTGGCGACGACCCGCCGGCGGTGATGCCGCTCCCGGGAGGTGCGGCCGTGCTGGACGGTCGTGCCGCAGGGGTCCATCCTCGGACGTGACGAGTCCGCGTCCCCCCAGCCAGCGTCCGACAGGAGCCTCGATGCCGTCGTTCTCCGCCACGGTGCACGCCGAGGACAACACCGTCCCTCCCGACCTCGACGCGGCCTTGACGACGGCGCTGGAGGAGGTCGTCGGCCGCCGAGGCATCCACCACGCCGTCGTCGCGATCGAGAGCGAGGACGGCACGCAACGCTGGTCGGCCGGTTCGGGTCCCGCCGAGGAGGAGGCCGTGCCTCCCGACGCACCGTTCTTCATCGCCAGCATCACCAAGCGGTTCATCATCGCGTTGCTCCTGCAGGCGCACGAGCGCGCCGAGGTGTCCCTGGATGCGCCGATCACCGACCTCCTGCCGAAGGAGACCACCACGGGGCTCCACGTCCTGGACGGCACCGACCGGACGGCCGCCATCACGGTGCGGAACCTCGCCAGCCACACCTCGGGGTTGCCCGACTACTTCGAGAAGCGCCGCGACGGCCCCAGCCTGTTCGACCGACTGATCGCGGGTCAGGACGTGTCCTGGACCTTCGAGGACGTGCTCCGGACCACGCGCGAACAGCAGCGCCCGCACTTCCCGCCCCAGGACCTCTCGGCGCCACGGCAGAAGGCCCGGTACTCCGACACGGGCTTCCAGCTGTTGATCCGGATCCTCGAGACGGCGACCGGGTCGTCGTTCGCCGACCTGCTGGCCGACCGGATCACGGGACCGCTCGACCTGCAGCACACCGGTCTGCCTCGGCCCCAGGCCCGGGAGGCGCTGGCGGTCGCTCCACTTCCGCTGTATGCGAAGGAGCGCGTGGAGCTGCCGTCCCTGATCCGTTCCAGCAACGACCTGATCAGCACCACCGAGGACCTGCTGACGTTCCAGCGGGCCCTGCTGCGCGGGGACCTCTTCCGCGAGCAGGGCACCCGGGTGCTGCTGACCGAGCGGCGCAACCGCCTGCGCAACGCCCCGGTCCTCCAGTACGGGCTGGGCACCATGTTCTTCAGGGTCAATCGCCTGGCGGCGCCGGGTCACCGCCCCCTCACCCTCGTCGGCCACTCGGGGGCCACGGGTACCTGGCTCTTCCACTGCCCCGAGCTCGGCGTCCACCTGGCCGGCACGGTCGATCGGACCCGCGGGCAGGCCGTCCCGTTCCGGGTCATGGCGAAGCTCCTGCGGACGTGGCGGCGGCCCTCGTGAACCGCTCAGCCGTATCGCCCGAGCCGTTCAACCATCGGGCACCTGGGCAGAGTCTGGGATCGAGGGCATCTATGTCCGTCGGTGGAACCTCACGCCGCCGTCGGCCATGAACTTCGTCCGGTACGTCGG
>CAZRKV010000412.1:0-1560 GCA_964600305.1 uncultured Nocardioides sp.
CGGATCCTTCATCCTCATTGACGAAGCCACCGGCGTCACCGTCGGCGCCGGAATGATCAACAGCGGAAGTTGACGCCACGGACTCGCTCGATGAGCTCGGCGATCGCCTTCAGCGCAGGCGCGGCTTCACGTGCAGCCCCACCTCGGGGTCGACCACGACCTCCTGGGTGGCCGGAAGGCCGTCGGCGGTGAGGGTGGCGTCGGTGGCGACGTTGCGCTTGACCAGGGCCAGCGCGACCGGGCCCAGCTCGTGGTGTCGGGCGGAGGTGCCCACGAAGCCGACCGTCTTCTCGCCGTTCTTCAGCTCCGCACCCTGGGCGGGGAGGCGGTTCTCCGAGCCGTCCAGGTGCAGCAGCGTCAGCCGGCGCGGTGGGCGGCCCAGGGTGTGCACCCGGGCGACCGTCTCCTGACCGCGGTAGCAACCCTTGTCCAGGTGCACCGCCGGACCGATCCAGCCGGCCTCGTTGGGGATCGTGCGGGCGTCGGTGTCCAGGCCCAGGCGGGGCTCACCGCGGGCGATGCGCAGCGCCTCGAAGGCCCAGAGGCCACCGGCCGGGCCCGCAGCCTCGGCGTACTGCTGCAGCTGGTCGCGGGGGACGAACTCGTAGGCGCTGTATGGGGTCTCGACAGGCTCGACCGCCGTGGAGGACACCTTGCCGGGGCGCCAGGTGACGGCGAGCTCGCTGGTCACGTCGGTGACCTCGACGCGCATCATGAACCGCATCTTGTCGAGGAACTCCACCAGCGCGGCCGCGTGGCTGGGCTCGGTGTGGGCGGTGAACGCGCCGTCCTCGCCGCCGGAGTCGTAGCCGTAGAAGGCGTGCTCCACGTGGCCCTGCGGGCTCAGCAGGAGCGCGCCGGTCCAGGTGTCGGGCGGGACCGACTCCAGGTGCTGGGTGGTCAGCGAGTGCAGCCAGGTGAGCCGGTCGGGCCCGGAGATGCGGACCACGTCGCGGTGGGAGAGGTCGACGAATCCCTCACCGGCCTCCAGGGAGCGCTGCTCGGTGTTGAACGAGCCGTAGTGGGCCGCCACCCCGGCGTCGATGCCCTCGGCCGCGACGGCGTCAGGCAGGTCCAGCAGCGGGCTTCTCATCGTGTCTCCTTGGTTGCTCTCTTGTGGTCTCGACAGGCTCGACCACCCGGGACGAGCTCGACCACCCGTGTGGCCGAATCGACCACCTGGGACCAGTCTCCCACCCGGGCCTGCGGCTACTCGTGGCAGTCGGAGCACCAGCCGAACATCGTCAGGTGCCCGACGTCCGGGATGAAGCCGTGCTCGGTGCGCAGCTTCTCCACGAAGGCCTGGGCCTCCCCTGCGTCAACGGAGATCACGGTGCGGCAATTCCTGCAGACCAGGTGGAAGTGCTCGTGATCCCCCACCGAGTGGTAGGTCGGGGCCCGGTCGGACAGGTGGGTGTGCCGGATCAGGCCCAGCTCCTCCAGTACCTCGAGGTTGCGGTAGACCGTCGACTGGTTCACCTCGCCGCCGAGGGCGTCGTACACCTGGTCGGGGGTGGCGTGCCCGAGCTCGTCGACCGCCCGCAGCACCTGCTCGCGCTG
>CAZRKV010000413.1:0-1559 GCA_964600305.1 uncultured Nocardioides sp.
GCGCTGTCCGACGCCCGGGCGACCGTCGACGTCCTGCACGGGCTGATGGAGCGGCTCGGCGGGGTCGGGGTGCACACGCTCGAGGAGCTGCAGACCTTCACCTCGCGGGTCACCACCGCCCAGCGCCGCAAGCGCCACCTCGCCGAGACCCTCCCCCACGCCCCGGGCGTCTACCTCTTCCGCGGTGCGCGCGAGGAGGTCCTCTACGTCGGCACCTCCAAGGACCTGCGCACCCGGGTCCGCTCCTACTTCACCGCCTCGGAGACCAGGTCCCGGATGGGCGAGATGGTCGGGATCGCCGAGTCGGTCGAGGCGATCGAGTGCGCCACCACGCTGGAGGCGCAGGTCCGCGAGCTGCGCCTGATCGCGGCCCACAAGCCGCGCTACAACCGTCGCTCCCGGTCCCCGGAGAAGGCGCACTTCATCAAGCTCACCCGCGAGCCCTGGCCCCGGCTGTCGGTCGTGCGCCGGGTGCTCGACGACGACGCCGACTACCTGGGCCCGTTCTCCTCCCGCAAGGTCGTCGACAGCTGCCTGGCCGCCCTGCACGAGACCTTCCCCGTGCGGCAGTGCACCGGCCGGCTGCCCCGCGAGCCGTCGCGGTCGGCGTGCGTGCTGGCGGAGATGGACCGCTGCCTCTCGCCCTGCGACGGCAGCGCCGACGAGGCGGCCTACGCCGCGGTGGTCGCCCGACTGCGCGACACCCTGCGCCGCAGCCCCGAGCAGGTCGTGGACACGATCCAGGCGAAGATGTCGGCCCTGGCCGCCGAGGAGCGGTTCGAGGAGGCCGGCACCCACCGCGACCGGCTCGCCGCGTTCCTCCGGGCCGCGTCCCGCACCCAGCGCCTCGGCGCGCTGTCCCGGTGTGCCGAGATCGTGGCCGCCCGCCGGGAGTCCGACCAGCGCTGGGCCGTCCACGTGGTGCGCCACGGCCGGCTCGCGGCGGCCGGTGTCATCCCGCCGGGAGCCGACGCCCACGAGTTCGTCGCCCAGCTGCGTGCTTCCGCCGAGACCGTCCTGCCCGCCCCCGGCCCGGTCCCGGCGGCGTCCGCGGAGGAGTCGGAGAAGATCCTGGCCTGGCTGGAGTCCCCCGGGGTCCGCCTCGTCGACGTGGAGGGCGAGTGGACCTGCCCGCTCGGGGGCGCCGGCGCGCACCTCTCGCGGCACGACGGGGTCGAGCAGTCGCGGCTGCGGCTGGTGCCCTTCGACGAGCGCCGCCGTCTGGCTCCCGCGCACCAGCCGGCCCGCTGACTCGGGCTAGTGTGAAACCCATGATCACCGCCATCGTCTTCGTCAACGCCGACGTCAGCCGGATCCCCGAGGTGGCCGAGGAGATCGCGGCCATCGACGGTGTCAGCGAGGTCTACTCCGTCACCGGGCAGATCGACCTGATCGCCCTGGTCCGGGTGCGTGACCACGATGACGTGGCCTCCGTGGTCGCCGACCGCCTCAACAAGGTGCAGGGCGTGGAGTCCACCGAGACCCACATCGCGTTCCGGGCCTACTCCCAGCACGACCTGGAGTCGGCGTTCTCGCTCGGACTCGACTGACTGCGCTAG
>CAZRKV010000414.1:0-1527 GCA_964600305.1 uncultured Nocardioides sp.
GTAGAAGTGCTGTCGCCCGGTGAGCGTGTGCCAGGGCTTGAGCCGCTCGACGTTGACGGTGAACGGCGAGTACCGCCGGCCCCCCGACTCCGACCCGGACCACTCCGGGGAGGTGATCACCGGCGCCGGCCCGGCCTGGGTGTCGGCGAAGGTGACCTGCTTGCCCTCGTGCTCGGCCGCGAGGTCGTGCAGCTGCTTGCCCACGCGCTGCTCGAGCTGCCGGAAGCCGGCCGTGGCCAGGTGCCCGTTGGTGGTGCCCGACATCGCCAGGATCGCCTCGCACACGTCGGTGTCGCGGCGCAGGGAGGGTCGCCCGTCGGCACTCCCGCCGCGCACCGCGCCGTTCTTGGCCCGCAGGTAGTCCACCTGCGCCCCGAGCTCGTAGGTGATCCCCTTGGTGGTGGCGCCGAGGCTGTCCATGAGCGGCCCGAGCGCGTTGAACTTCTCGCTGGTGGCCGGGTAGTTGCGCTCCACCTCGACCAGCTTGGGCATCGTCACCCCCGGCACCGGCTCGCACTGCGCGGGTCGGCCGGGCAGGTCCTTCCAGTCCCGGACCACCCCGTGCGGGTTCGCCATCGCGTCGGGGGTGTCGTGGGTGAGCGGTACGGCGACCACGTCGCGCTGGGTGCCCAGGTACACCGCGGCCAGCTCGCTGAACCGGGCCGCGATCGCCCGCCACGCCTCCCAGTCGGTGCGGGACTGCCAGGGCGGCGAGATGGCGGGGTTGAAGGAGTTCACGAACGGGTGCATGTCCGTGGTGGAGAGGTCGTGCTTCTCGTACCAGGTGGCGGCGGGGAGCACCACGTCGGAGAACAGGGTGGTGCTGGTCTGCCGGAAGTCGAGGGTGAGCAGCAGGTCCAGCTTCCCGATCGGGGCCTCGTCGTGCCACACCACGTCCACGGGCCGCACCCCCTCGGGCGCCTCCGCGGCCCGGACCGAGGACTCGGTGCCGAGCAGGTGCTTGAGGAAGTACTCGTTGCCCTTGGCCGAGGAGCCCAGCAGGTTCGCGCGCCAGATCGAGAGCACGCGCGGGAAGTTCTCCGGGGCGTCGGGGTCCTCCGCGGCGAAGCGCAGGCGGCCGTCCTTGAGCTGCTCGACCACGTGGTCGGCCACGCTGCGGCCCGCGTTGGCGGCCTCCTCGGTCAGCCGCAGCGGGTTCCGGTCGAACGTCGGGTACGAGGGCGTCCACCCCATCCGTGCGGTCTGGGCCAGCACGTCGGCGACCGTGCGCCCGGCGAGCTGTCCCTCGCCCGGCCGCGCCGCGAGGGTGTCGGCCCCGAACTGGTCGTAGCGGAACTGGTCGGTGTGGAGGTACCAGTAGGCGGTCTGGATCATGTTCCGCGGGGGCCGGTTCCAGTCCAGGGCGTTCGCGACCTGGTTGTAGCCGGTGAGCGGGCGGACCTTCTCCTGGCCCACGTAGTGCGCCCAGCCGCCGCCGTTCACACCCTGGCAGCCGGTGAGCGTGGTCAGCGCGAGGAAGGTCCGGTAGATCGTGTCGGAGTGGAACCAGTGGTTGGGGCCGGCGCC
>CAZRKV010000415.1:0-1516 GCA_964600305.1 uncultured Nocardioides sp.
CGGAAGATGTCAAGCAGGTTGAGACACGTCTCGTTACGCGGTCTGTATGAGGGCCTCCTGTGAGGGCTGGTTGATCCAGGCGGCGGTGGGCAGCTTGGGGGCGGCTGGGCGCCGGTAGCCGAACCGGTCTGGGTGGGCGGCATACGCGGCGTCGAGGGTGTGCTGTCGCTGGGTGCGGACCTCGTTGGCGGTGCCGTGATGGACCGATGCTGCGGTGTGAAGTCCGATCCCGGAATGACGATGCTCGTGGTTGTAGTAGCCGAAGAACTCCTCGCCGAACGCTCGGGCATCGGCCAGGGAGCCGAACCGGTCGGGGAAGACTGGGGCGTACTTCAGCGTCTTGAACGCCGCCTCGCTGTAGGGGTTGTCGTTCGACACGTGCGGGCGGGAGTGCGACCGGTTGATGCCGAGGTCGACCATGAGTTGGGCGACCGGTTTGGAGGTCATCGACGTGCCCCGGTCCGCGTGGATCGCCTCGGGTATGCCGTGGACACCCATCGCCTCTTCGAGCATGGTCTTGGCGACCTGGGAGTCCTCGCACGCGGCGACCGTCCAGGCCACCACGAACCGGGAGTAGATGTCGAGCACGACGTAGAGGTCGTAGTAGACCCCGTGCTCGGGGCCCTTGAGTTTGGTGATATCCCACGACCAGACCTGCCCCGGACCGGTGGCCACCAGCTCTGGTTTCGTTCGCGGCGGATGGGTCGCCTGCCGGCGACGTTCACCGGCACAGCGGTTCTCGCGCAGTATCCGGTGCATGGTGGACATCGAGCACAGGTAGGTGCCCTCGTCCAGCAATGTCGCCCAGGTCTGGGCCACCGACTTGTCCGCGAACCGTTCGCCGGTCAGGGCCTCCAGCACGTGTTGCCGCTCGGTCTCGGTGAGCGCGTTGGGTGGCGTGGGACGCGGTGCCGGCTCCGGGGCCGGGCGGGGCTGCTTGGCCCGGTAGTGGCTGCCCCGCGGCCGGCCCAGCAACTCACACGCCCGTTTCACGCTCGTGTGCTCGGCGACCTGGTCGACCAGCGGGTTGATCAATTCCGCGACCGCTTCGGCGGCTCCGCGCTCTCGGAGAGCGTCTCCAAGAGCGCGTGTGCTTTTCCCACCAGGTCCAAGGCTGCCTGGGTTCGAGCGAGGTCGGACTCAGCCTTCTCCGCCCGCTTGCGCAGCTGCTCGATCTCTCGGTCCCGACGGTCCCGCGATGCCGGAGCCAGCCCCGACTTCGCGCCGGCCTCAGCCTGCTTGCGCCACTCCGCGATGTGGGAGGTGTACAGGCCCTCTCGGCGCAGGATCGCGCCGCGCTCGCTGCGGTCCGCCGCGTCGTACTCGGCCAGGACCTGCGCCTTGTACTCCGCGGTGAACGTGCGCCGCTTCGGCCGGTCGGCTCGAGGTC
The DNA here is from genome assembly GCA_964600305.1 of uncultured Nocardioides sp. Taxonomy (GTDB): domain Bacteria; phylum Actinomycetota; class Actinomycetes; order Propionibacteriales; family Nocardioidaceae; genus Nocardioides. The sequence continues at coordinate 1,391 of CAZRKV010000415.1, forward strand.
CCATACCCCCATCATCAACCGCGGCACCATCAGCCAAGGTCATCGTCATCGTTGTCGTCCCAATCTCGCCCCGTGCAGAGGGAAGAACACTACGGGTGCTGTCTCACCTCAGCCTGACGCACAGGG
>CAZRKV010000416.1:0-1511 GCA_964600305.1 uncultured Nocardioides sp.
AGGGCGGTCGGGCGGCTCACCCGGCCAGGTCGAGCTCGAGGGCGGGGCTCGGGTGGTGGTGGTACTCCACCACGATCGGGCGGGACCGGCGTCTGCGTGCGGTGACGGGTGGCGCGTGCGAGGTGTAGCGATGGCCGGTCGGGGTGGTGGTCACCACCCGGTGCCGATCACTGGGGCCGCGCGCGGGGTGGGCGGCCCACCGGTCGGCCTGCTTCGCGTGGTTGCACGCCTCGCAGAGGCCCTGGCCGTTGAGGTAGCTGGTCTCCCCACCCCCGGCAGCGGAATCCGGGTGGTCGACGTGGCGGATCGGTGCGTCGCACCACGGCATCCGGCACCGGGCCTGGTCCCGGAGGCGGATCAGCTCGGCCAACCGGGAGGGGAAGAGCCGCTGGTGCGAGTCCATGGCGACCAGCTCGCCGGTGGTCGGGTCGGCGTACAGGCGGCGGAGCCAGGGCCGGGTCCGCCCCGCCCCACGGGTGGCCAGGTCGCGGGCCAAGTCCGAGGGCACGGGCCCGTAGCCCTCCACGTGGCCCGCCTCGTCCCCCTGGTCCAGGAGCGTGCGGTCGGTCATCACCAGGTTGATCCGGACGGGGACCGCGGGCGTGGACGCGTCGCTCTCCGGCGGGGTGGCGTCCCACCGGGTCGGGTCATAGCCGGACACGCTGGCCCCGGGGTGCAGCACGCGGTCGACGAGGGTGTCGGCCATGATCTGACCCCGGCTGCGCGGGTCCCCGCCTGCCTTGAGCGCGTCGGCCTGCTTGCCCAGCGCGACGTGCACCGCGACCCCCTGGGCCACGGGGAGGTGCCCGGTCAGGTACGTCATCGAGTCCGGGGCGGGTCGGCAGGTCACGTTGCGCTCCGACTCCGCCCGGCGCCGCCGCTTGGCCACCGCTCCTGCGTCGAGCTCGACGGCGGCTCGGCGGGCTTCCGCGGCGACCTCCCGGTCCCCCATCTCTGCCAGCCGCCGGGGGTCACCGGCGACCCGGCGGTCGACCTCGAGGCGGTGCTCGACCGACAGGCAGGCGGTCTCACGGGCGATGAGCATCGCCCGCCACTCCGTGAGCAGCCCGGCGTCGAAGGCGGCCTGCGTGTGCGGCAGCTCGGCGTGCAGCACCTTGGCGAACCCGAGCAGCCGCGTGGCCTGGTGGTGGGAGACCCGCCGTGCCAGACCCACCTGCGCCGCGATCCCGCGGCCCCGGCGCTCGACCGGCGTGCCGCGCTCCGCCGCGGCCGATCGCTGGGCGGCGTCGAAGGCCACCGTCGCGCGGGCCTGGGCGGCCGCGGCCACGCTCTTGAGCTCCTCGCAGGCGCGGATCAGGTCGATCAGCTCGGCGTCGTCGACGCCGACGGTGAGGCCCTCCAGCTCCGCGGCCAGGGCGTCCTTCCACTCCGCCACCCGCGCGGCATCCGTCGACCGCTCGACGGCCTGCGCCGCCGTACCGGATCTCTCGGAAGCCTGATCGAACATGTGTTCGAGTCTAGTCCTGGCAGACCCCAGTGTCAACGGCCCG